>JAZQBW010000021.1:0-62850 GCA_045545895.1 Faecalimonas sp. | reverse complement strand
CAGGTTCCACAGTCGGTAACCCTTTATAGCCAAGGTGGAGAAAAATCAAAGAATTATTCCATTCAACCATATAGTATACAGACTCGTGATATAAGTATTCAAAATATTACATGGACCATTAGTGATGGGACAGTGGCAGCTATTCAGGCTCATGATGACCAGTCGGTAACAATATGCGCACTGCAAAGTGGACAGGCAGTTGTTTCTGGCACTATATCATTTCTAGACGAAAGCGGAGAGACTCAGAGTAAAGTATTGTCCATAGCAATACAGGTAGGAAATATAACTGATGACACAACACCGCTTTTGGATTTAGAGGGAAATAAATTATATCTGGACAGTGAGGCAAAACAGGTTGCTACCATAAAGGATTATGGCGACAGAAATACATTTTATGGGAAATTGCAATATACCGGTTGGCAGACTATAGATGGTGCTACTTATTACTACAATGAAAACCATCAGGCAGTGACTGGGGAGCAGGTGATTGGATATTTTAAATATTCCTTTGATGCAAGTGGAAAACTGATAGAATCACTGGAAACCAAGGGAATTGATGTTTCCAAATGGCAAGCCGACATTGACTGGAAAGCAGTAGCCGGAGCCGGTATTGATTTTGCAATTATACGTGTGGGATACCGTGGTTCGGAAACAGGGGTTCTTGTTGAGGATCCGTATTTTAAAGCCAATATTGCCGGGGCAACGAAAGCAGGTGTAAAAGTAGGAGTATACTTCTTTACACAGCCAATTACAGAGGCAGAAGCAGTGGAAAAAGCCAGTATCGCAATGGAATTGGTGAAAGGATATCGCTTGGATTACCCAATCTATATTGACACAGAATGGTCTGGAGGGCGTGGAGACAATCTAAGCAAAACGAATCGAACAAAGATTGTAAAAGCCTTCTGTAAGACAGTGCAGAATGGTGGCTACAAAGCAGGTGTATATGCCAGCAAATATTGGTATCTGGATAATTTGCATGCAGATGAATTAAAAGACTATACCATATGGGTGGCTCAGTATAATACAGAGTGCACCTATACAGGAAAGTATGATATGTGGCAGTACACAGACAAGGGAAGGGTACCTGGAATTAAGGGGAACGTAGACCTAAATATCTGCTACAAAGGAAGATAATGATGCAATATGCATACAAAAAAAGGAATCGAAAATCGATTCCTTTTTTGCTCTTTTTCTAATCTCATTCCATAGTTGCTTTTTAATTAAGATGTTGCGTATAAGTAAAAAGGCACATAAAATTTTGATTAAAGTCTTACTACGTTGATTGCCTGTGGTCCTTTAGCGCCTTCAGTCACTTCATATTCAACTGCCTGGCCTTCTTCTAAAGTTTTGTATCCTTCCATGTTCAAGCCAGTGTAGTGAACGAATACATCATTACCAGCCTCATCAGAAATGAATCCATAACCTTTTTGGTTGTTGAACCACTTTACTGTACCTTTGTTCATGGTTTATCCTCCCGTTTTGTATAATACCGTACTAAAAAAATAATACTTCATCAGATTAGCATAGCAAAGTGTTATTGTCAATGTTTTTACAAGAAAAAAATTGAAATTTAACCAAATTGTGGAGTATTGAAAAGCGCCAGAAAGTGTAAGATAATAGAGAACGGAAAAAATATGATAAATTAGAAAAAAGGGGAACACAAAAATGGAAAAATTTCATTATATCATAAAGGATGAATTAGGCATCCACGCTAGACCGGCAGGACTTTTGGTGAAGGAGGCAGGAAAATATCAGTCCAATATTAAAATACGAAAAGGGGAGAAAGAGGCAGACGCAAAACGGATTTTCGGCATTATGGGATTGGGATGCAAATGCGCAGATGAAATTGAAATTACAGCCCAAGGAACAGATGAAAAAGAAGCCATTCAGGGAATGGAAGCATTCTTTAGGGAACAATTGTAGGTGTATAGGATTGGGGAACGATATGGTAACAGTAACAGGAAAAAGTGTATTTGGTGGCATCAAGATAGGCAAGCTTGCTTTTCTGAAAAATGGACAGCAACAGGTTGAAAGGCGACATGTAGTGGACACAGGGGCAGAAATTACACGTTTTGAAAATGCAAAACTAGAAGCCATAAAACAACTACAGGATTTGTATCAGAAGGCAGTGAAAGATGTAGGGGAAGAGAATGCCCGTCTATTTGAAATACATCAGATTATGTTAGAGGATTTGGATTATAACGAATCCATTCTGCACATTATTACAGGACAGGAGGTAAATGCAGAATATGCAGTCAGTACCACCGCAGATAATTTTGCCAGAATGTTTTCTGCTATGGATGACGCATATATGAGAGGGCGTGCAGCCGATATTGTAGACATTTCCGAACGGCTGGTCAATATTTTATCAGGTGTGAATCAGACAAGTTTTGTTACAGATGAACCTGTAATTGTGGCAGCAGATGATTTGGTTCCAAGTGAGACAGTGCAGTTGGATAAAGAGAAAGTACTGGGTTTTGCAACCATGTATGGCTCTGTGAATTCCCACACTGCCATTTTGGCTAGAACCATGAATATTCCAGCCATCATTGGTCTAGGAGAGGATTTGAAGCGAGAATATCATGGGGCACTTGCAATTATCGATGGGTTTGAAGGGAAACTTTATCTTAATCCAGACGAAAAGACTTTGGACATGATGAAGCAGAAGCAGGCAGAGGAACAGGAAAAGAGGCGGCTGCTCCAAGAACTCAAGGGGAAAGAGACTATCACACGCAAGGGGCAAAAGGTGAAATTGTATGCAAACATAGGAAATAGCGGGGATGTAGGCGCTGTTTTACAAAATGATGCTGAAGGAATCGGCCTGTTCCGAAGTGAATTCCTATATTTGGAGAATGATACCTTTCCTACGGAAGAACAGCAATTTGCAGTCTACAAACAGGTTGCGGAAACGATGGCAGGAAAGAAAGTGATTATACGAACCATGGACATTGGCGCAGACAAGCAGGCGGACTATTTTCAGTTTGAAAAAGAAGAAAATCCTGCGCTAGGTTATAGAGCCATCCGAATTTGTCTGACACAGCCTGAGATTTTCAAGACCCAATTGCGGGCAATATTGCGAGCATCAGCATTTGGCCAGCTTGCAATCATGTTTCCTATGATTATTTCGGTAAGTGAAGTGAAACGGATCAAAGAAATCTTGGAGGAAGTAAAAAGGGAACTCAGGGAAGTAGGAGTTCGTTTTCAGGATGACCTGGAAATTGGAGTAATGATAGAGACACCGGCGGCTGTTATGGAAAGTAGAAAACTTGCGAAAGAGGTGGATTTTTTCAGTATAGGGACAAATGATTTGACCCAATACACCTTGGCAATCGATAGACAGAATCCCAAATTAGATGAGTTCTATGATGCTCATCATCCAGCAGTACTCGCTATGATTCGGATGGCAACAGAAAATGCTCATGCCGAAGGGAAGTGGATTGGAATATGTGGGGAATTGGGAGCAGATCTGGAACTGACAGAAACCTTTCTCCAGATGGGGATTGATGAGTTATCCGTATCACCATCTATGATTCTTCCACTGCGTAAGAAAATTAGGGAGTCGAACTAAAAACAAAGGGACAGCAGCGCTGTCCCTGTTACTTATTGCTTATTCATTCGTTTAAATACCATATCATATCCATCATTACCATAATTCAAGGAACGATTGACACGGCTGATAGTTGCAGTAGAGGCTCCTGTTTTTTCTGCAATCTCTAAATAGGTTCGTTGTTCCCGAAGCATCTTTGCTACTTCAAAACGCTGCGATAATGACAGGAGTTCATTAATCGTGCATATATCTTCAAAAAAAGTATAACATTCTTCTTTATTCTCCAGACACATGATAGCGTCAAATAAGCTATCGACAGCTTCTGTTCTAATTGTTTTTCCCATGACAAATCTCCTTTTGGTAAATCATTTTACTTGTATATTTTAACACATTAAAACCCTAAAGTCTACCTTTATTTATGGTATATCTTTTACCAGATTGCGCACTCTATATACTAGCTTTCAAGAAAACTGGGAGATGGCAGTAAGGTTAATAAGATAGGAGGCGAATGATGTGAAAACAGATATGAAAAAAATTGACGAGGAAAACGAAAAGATAATTGACCGCTATGATTATTTGTCAAATGCAGCTTCGATGCAGGAGGCTACCGGTCTGGTTCCGGCCAATCCGTTTCAAGATGTGATGGAAACCTATGAGGATATCTTTCACTATGAGCAGCCAAAATTAAAAGTGGAGCGGGAATAGAACCTTTTTCGTCCTTCTGTCATATGCTAAAGGAAATCATGTATTTGATTAGGAGGAATTATGAAGAAGCGTTTGTTTGCAATTTTTACAGTTGTAATGCTTACAATTGGCGCCTTGTACGGATGTACAGCTGCAAAAGAAACGAATGGTGAGACAACAAAGGTGGTGCTGAATGAGGTGGCTCATTCCATTTTCTATGCACCAATGTATGTTGCCATTGAAGAAGACTATTTTGCCGAGGAAGGAATCGATGTGGAGCTTGTCACTGGTTTTGGGGCAGACAAAACCATGACGGCAGTTCTTTCCGGAGAAGCAGACATAGGCTTTATGGGTTCGGAAGCATCCATTTATACCTACAATGAAGGAGCCAACGATTATGTGGTGAATTTTGCACAACTAACTCAACGTGCTGGGAACTTCCTAGTTGCAAGAGAAGAAATATCCAATTTTCAATGGGAAGATTTGAAAGGCACTTATGTATTGGGAGGAAGAAAAGGTGGAATGCCGCAGATGGTGTTTGAATACATTTTGAAGGAACATGGAATTGACCCAAAAGAGGATTTGGAAATCAATCAAAACATTGATTTTGGTTCTACAGCAGCGGCATTTACAGATAGTGAAGCGGATTATACAGTGGAATTTGAACCTCATGCCACAGCGCTTGAGAAGGAAGGAAAGGGTTATGTAGTAGCATCTCTGGGAGAGGATAGCGGTTATGTACCATACACAGCCTTTTGCGCAAAACAAAGCTTTATCAATGACAACGAAGAAGTAATACAAGGCTTTACCAATGCACTGCAAAAAGGGATGGATTATGTAAACACACATACTCCGGAGGAGATTGCTAAGATTATCCAGCCGCAGTTCAAAGAAACAGATTTAGATACGATTATCACCATTATTACACGTTACTATGAACAAGATACCTGGAAAAAGGATTTGGTATTTGAAGAAGAAAGTTTTGAATTGTTGCAGGATATCTTAGAATCTGCCGGCGAATTGGAAAAACGAGCACCATATAAGGATTTGGTAACGACCACTTTTGCAAAAAAAGCGGTAGAATAAAATTGGGAGTACATTTCGTACTCCCTGTTATTTCTTCTTATCCTTTTTTTCTTTTTCCGGTTTTTCCTGTGCTTCTAACATGACATCGATGGACTTCTCAATAATCTGCTTTTTGACATACACATCCAGACTTAGCATACAGAGAAAAGAGAAAAAGTGTAAAAATTCACGGTCATTTTCATCTACGTCAGCAAATGTTTTTTTAGACATTTCAAAAGCATTTTTGATATCCTCTTGAAGTGTGTGCGTCCGCTCTTTTTCAAAAGCACAAACTTCGTCATAGATGCGGGTTATGTTTAATTCGCTGTCAGTGTGAAAATACTGTTCTGTAATAGGGCTAAGCAGTGTCTCAATGTCATTGATGGACAGAATACTTTTAAAATAATAAATAAAAGTAAGTAACATCAAATGCTCCTTGGAATATTTCTTCTTCACCGGAGGCGGAAGTAAATCGTTCTTAGCATAGTTGTTAATCATGGTTTTCGTTAGAATCTTGTCATCCGGATACCGTTTGGAAGAACCCAGTGCTTTTTCCATAAATGTGGTTACCTGGTCCATATATAAATCAATATTCGGAATATCAGCGGATTTTACATAATCAATTCTTGCAATACTAGCTAGTATGCTGTTTAATAAATCGTTTTTATCTATTGTCATATCATCACCTCAATAATGACATTATAAAGTATTTAAAACTACATCTCAAGTGTTTTGTGAAAAACTATTGGTTTTCAATAGAATTTGTACTATAATTAAAAGCACTGAACGAGGAAAAGGGGCAGTTGTTATGAGCATATATGATACGTTAAATCCGGAGCAGAGAGAGGCAGTTTTTCATACAGAGGGACCACTTCTCATTCTTGCAGGAGCAGGCTCAGGGAAAACCAGAGTTTTAACCCATAGAATCGCATACTTGATAGATGAAAAAGGTGTAAACCCTTGGAATATTCTTGCAATTACATTTACCAATAAGGCAGCTGGCGAGATGCGAGACAGAGTGGATCACATTGTGGGATTTGGCTCAGAGAGCATTTGGGTCAGTACATTTCACTCTACTTGTGTAAGGATTTTGAGACGTCACATTGATAGGTTAGGGTACGACACCAATTTTACCATTTATGATACAGATGATCAAAAGACTATGATGAAGGATGTGTGCAAGCTTCTTCAAATAGATACAAAGACTTATAAAGAAAGAAACTTTTTAGCAGCCATTTCTTCTGCGAAGAATGAGTATATTACACCTCAGGAATACGAGTTAAATGCAGCAGGGGATTACCATAAGCAGAAGATTGCCAAAGTGTACTGGGAATACGAGAAACAGATGCGCGCCAATAATGCGCTGGATTTTGACGATTTATTGGTGAAGACGGTGCAACTTTTGCAGACACAGCCAGATGTTTTGGAGTATTACCAGGAGCGATTCCGGTATATTATGGTGGACGAGTATCAGGATACCAATACCGTGCAGTTTAAGCTGATTCATCTTTTAGCGCGTAAATATCAGAATCTGTGTGTGGTAGGTGATGATGATCAGTCCATATACAAATTCCGGGGTGCCAATATTCGAAACATCTTAGATTTTGAAAGTGCATTTGAAGATGCCCATGTCATTAAATTGGAACAGAATTACCGCTCCACAGAGCATATTCTTAATGCGGCAAATGCTGTGATTTCCAATAATTTTGGACGTAAAACCAAGCGACTTTGGACGGAAAACGGAGAAGGAGACAAGATACAGTTTCGACAGTTTGAAGATGGATTTGAAGAAGCAAATTTTGTGGCAAATGACATTGCAAAGCATATAAAAGAAGGGACGAGGATGTATAAGGATCATGCAGTACTCTATCGTACCAATGCACAGTCACGTTTGTTTGAAGAAAAGTTTATTGTGGCCAATATTCCATATAAAGTGGTAGGCGGAGTGAATTTCTATGCCAGACGGGAAATCAAAGATTTGCTTGCTTATTTGAAAACTATTGACAATGGAAGAGATGATTTGGCAGTGCGGCGTATTATTAATGTGCCAAAACGAGGAATCGGTCTGACAACCATTAACAGGGTACAGGAGAATGCTAGGGAGCGTGGAGTAGGATTTTATGAAGCCCTTCGCACTGCAGATATGATACCGGGGATTGGAAGAGGGGTTAGTAAATTAGAGTCCTTTATGGCTCTGATGGAGCATTTTAAAGAAAAGGCAAAGACTTTGTCTATCTCCGATTTGATGCGCCTTGTCATCGATATGACAGGCTATGAAGATGAACTGAAGGAAGAGGGGCAGGAGGAATACGAGAAGCGCAAAGAGAACATCGATGAATTGATGAGCAAAATCGCATCCTTTGAAGAATCCTGTGATGAAGAGCCTACCCTCAGCGAATTTTTGGAGGAAGTGGCATTGGTGGCAGACATTGACAGTCTAGATGAAAATAGCGATTATGTGGTTCTTATGACTCTTCACAGTGCAAAGGGATTGGAATTCCCGGAAGTGTATCTGACCGGTTTGGAAGACGGCATGTTTCCAAGTTATATGACCATTACTTCCGATGACCCTACGGAAGTGGAAGAAGAGAGAAGGCTCTGTTATGTTGGAATCACTCGGGCACAGGAGAATTTGACCTTGACCTGCGCGAGACGCCGTATGGTTCGTGGAGAGACTCAGTATAATAAGGTATCCAGATTCCTGAGAGAGGTTCCGGTGGGGCTTTTAGATTCTGGTCGCGTATCTGAGCAGGAGCGTTTTACACCACCCACACAAGAAGCTTATCGCAAGGCACAGCAAGCATTTTCAGCAAAGCCATTCCAGATGACAGGTGACATTTTCGACAAACCGAAACCGGCAAAATCCTTTGGGGTAAATGCATCTGCCACCCTTGATTATGAAGTGGGTGACAGAGTCAGAAGTATGAAATATGGAGAAGGTCTTGTGACAGCCATTACCGAAGGTGGACGAGATTATGAGATTACCGTGGAGTTTGATTCGGGAAGCATTAGAAAAATGTTTGCAAAATTTGCACAGCTTCAAAAAATATAGGAAGTATAAAAAATAAAAATCTACATATGGTAATATTGCCATGAAAATGGTATACTATGTATATTACTAAGGAGTCTTACTATGAAGCGGAAAGGATGTGGCTTTATGAACAAAATCGAAGAGATGATTACAGAGACAAAATTATATGAAATGTTACGCAAGAGAGATGAAGACAGGGTAAAGAAGACGATTCTTTGGATCCTTGCAATTGTAGGCGCGGTTGTTGCCATTGCAGGGATTGCGTATGCAGTATATCGTTTCCTTACACCGGATTATCTGGAAGATTTTGAAGAAGATTTCGATGATGATTTTGAAGATGAATTCTTCGAGGATGAAGAATTGTAAAGGACATCATTACATGAAAAGGAGTTCGCATGCGAACTCTTTATTCTTGTATATAGGAGGTTTTTGGACAGATGAAAAAGGGACAAGTATATGAGGGTTTGATTGAGAAAGTAGAATTTCCCAATAAAGGAATTGTCTCTGTAGAAGGAGAAGAAAAGAAAGTCATTGTGAAAAATGGGATTCCAGGACAAAAGGTACGTTTCGCAGTGAACAAGATGCGTAAAGGGAAAGCAGAAGGTCGTCTCTTAGAAGTGCTGGAAAAATCACCGTTGGAGCAGCGAGACCCTGTTTGCAGTATCTTCCCGGCATGCGGGGGATGTATGTACCAGACTATGCCTTATGAAGAACAGATGAAGATGAAAGGACAGCAGGTAAAGGAAATCCTAGATGCTGCCATTGTGGGAGACTATATTTTTGAAGGTGTGAAGAGAAGTCCAAAAGAATTCGGCTATCGCAATAAGATGGAATTTTCCTTTGGAGACGAATATAAAGACGGTCCCCTTTCTCTGGGGCTTCATAAAAAAGGAAGTACATATGATGTGCTGACGGCATCGGATTGTAAATTGGTGCATGAGGATATGACAAAGATTCTGACTTGTGTGTTGGAGTATTTTAAAGAAAGAAATGTAAGCTACTATAAGAAGATGCAACACGTGGGTTATCTCCGTCATTTACTCCTTAGACGAGGGGATGTGACGGGTGAGATTCTTGTAAATTTGGTTACAACCATCCAGGAAGAATATGACTTAAAGCCACTGGTGGATGCATTGCTGACATTGAACTTGGAAGGAAAGATTGTGGGGATTCTTCATATCTTAAATGATTCTTTGTCTGATGTGGTGCAGAGTGACGAGACTAGAATTCTGTATGGACAGGATTTCTTCTATGAGAAGCTCTTGGGTATGGAATTTAAGATTACACCATTTTCCTTCTTTCAACCAAATTCTCGTGCAGCAGAGGTTCTGTATAGCACGGTGAGAGATTATCTTGGAGATATGAAGGGGAAAACCCTTTATGACCTATTTAGCGGAACGGGAACCATCGGACAGATATTGTCACCAGTTGCAGAAGAAGTAATCGGCGTGGAGATTGTGGAAGAAGCAGTGGAAGCAGCCAATGAAAATGCGGCTCACAACGGAATCACAAACTGCAGATTCCTTGCGGGAGATGTGTTCAAGGTGCTGGATGAGATTGAGGAGAAGCCAGACGTAATTGTGCTGGACCCGCCGAGAGACGGGATTCATCCGAAGGCGCTTCCGAAGATTCTGGATTATGGAGTGGATACCATTGTGTATATCTCTTGTAAGGTAACCAGTCTTGCCAGGGATTTGGAGATGATGCAGGCGAGAGGGTATCGAGTTGTGAAAGCGGTGGCTGTGGACCAATTTGTGAACACGGTGCATGTTGAGGTAATAATAAAGATGCAGTATTGTGGTTTTGAGCCAAAAACAGAGGTGTAGACCACAAGATGTTGTGGTTTTGGGGCAAAAATTGGAGCTAAAAACGGTCAGTTTTTGCCCTGTTTTTATCGGCGATTTTATAGATGCAAATGGGTAAAATAGCCGATTTTGAGAAAAATCATGAAAATCCAAGCAAATTTAATAATGGAAAGAAGAAATGCGTTACTTATTTTGTTGAGAGATAGGTGGCGCATTTTTGCGTTTGAAAGGAGAACAAAAATGACGTATCAAAGTAAAAAACACAAAGAAGTATTTGACAAGGCAATGGTAAAAAAGAATGAAAACAACTACAAATTGATTGCAGCGATTTATCTGCTTACTGCTGATAACACACTGTGGAATCTGGCAAAGAACGCTGTAAAAAAGAATGCAGTAGATTTCGATGCAATCAAACTCAATGCAATTCATCCGAAGGGATACACACTTTATTGTGCAGCCAAGGATATTTATTTAGGAACCAGACATTTGGCAGTCAGTGATTTAATTGATATGAATCTTGTGACACCGAAGTTATTTGGGGTGATTACAAATGCAATGGCAATCAGAAGATTTGGCATGAGAGCATTTGCTGTATCAGAGCATATGTGGCAGTAGATGATTATGTAAGATGGGATGGTGTTGTATGAAAGAAACATATAAGGTGAGGTGTCCTAAAAGAATAGTGTTTGGTGACCCACAATATTTTGAACAACTTAAAGGAGCGAAGCTTAAAAGTCTAACTGTAGATTATAAGCCGCGTTCCCATTTTACGTCCAGGGTTGTTATTGAAGAAAAGCCGTTTGAAAGATTTCCGCAACGTAATGAATTGACGCTTAACATCTACTTTGCACCAGAGGATGAGATAGAGACTTATATGGAAAACATGATGTATCAGGGACAAAACGTAACAGTCAAAAATATCGGTATAGATTCTCCAGAGTATTGCCTGAAAATTGATGAACAGGAAATAACGATGCAAACAGATGGAGATGGGTATTGGGGAGCGATGCATGAATATTATCGTATGCTAGACGGACGTAAATATCAGGATGCGGTGCTTGTTGAAGTGTTAGTACCCGATAGCGAAACAATGGAAAATTTGAGACAGTATGTGAATTATTTTTTTAAAGATGTAGAACAAATTGAAAATTTAGGAGAAGGGATGGATATGACACAATGAGAGAAGTGATATGTGTAGTAGCAGGAATTGCAGTAGGTGGCTTTATGGGAGTTGTGGTAATGTGCATGTTTCAGATTAACACAATCAATAAGTACGAGTGGAAAATTATGAAGTTACAGAAAGAGTTGGAGGAAAGTAAAAAATGATACAGGTAGTTTTGCAGAACGATTATCATAAGACAGAGCTTGCGTTTCCGTGCAGAGAGGTAGAAATTGCAGATGCGCTCATTGCGTTGAATAGTGACAATGATTTATCAAAAGGGGTATTTATCTCTCAGATGATAGAGCCGGAGGAGTTAAATGTGTTAGAAAATCAATTTATCGATTTGGATGAACTCAATTATCTGGCAAAGCGTATGGAAAGTTTTTTCGGAGAAGTAGAGTTTTCACAATTCTATGAAGCACTGAAGCATGAAGGTTTTACAGGTATGAAAGATATTATCAATCTGACCTTCAATATGAACAGATATCCGCTTATTCAAGATATCAGTGATGTTGCCAAAATTGGAAGAGAATATCTGCTCGTGACGCAGGGAGCATTGCCGACAGGAGATTTGGATAATCCCTGTTATGCTGAAAAAGGGAGAGAACTGATTCAATCCGGGAAAGGGATATTTACGGAACATGGAATGTTGTTTGTGGACGAAGATACACCGTTTCAGGAATTGTATGACGGAGAGGTTTTCCCATTTTATCTGTGTGATTCCGATTATGTTTTAACAGTTATTCTAGAATACAATGACAAACAAGAATTGCTTTCTTTGCCATGTGAGGAAATGGCAATTTATAAAGCAAGCAAAAGAATCAAAGCACCAAACATCGATTCTCTTACGGTAACATTAGAAGGTACAGCTTCTAAACATTCGGAATGGGTAGCACGTTTTGAGGATATCTTGCGTGAGCAGGGAATCAGTGAGACAAATCTGTTGGCTCGCACCATTGCAGCTTATGATGTGGATTATGCTAAACTGTCAGCGCTTGCAGACTATGCCAATGTGGATGATGCAAGAGATATTATTAAATTAATAGAAAATGAAGATAGATTTTATTTTTTTAAATACTGTGGAGATTTTGAAAAAGTAGCCAAAAAGTTTATAGAAGATGACCCGGATGAGTATTACGTCAGCGATTCACTGGAAGATTATCTCGATTATGAGCAGTTTGGCGAGGATATGGATAGGGACCATGACGGCAAGTTTGTCGGGGGAGGCTATGTGTGTATGGCAAACGGAGAACGGTTGGAGGATGTTTTGGGTCGCAGAGAACAAGTGGCTCATATTAGCATGTAGCATAAGTGGTTTATACATTTCAAAAATGAAATGTGTGAATAAATGGAAAACAGAGATTGGAGGAATGAGAAATATGATTGCAGGCAAAGGAACGTAATAACTAAAATAAAAAACAGGAGGATTTACAAGATTGAATGATTTAATGAGAAGAACTCGTGAGGCACCACGCATTAAGGAAGAATATCCTGTAGGAACCCGAATCTTGTTAGACCACATGAATGACCCGTTAGCACCAGTGCCGGCAGGAACTAGGGGAACTGTTCGATTCGTAGATGATGCCGGACAAATTCACATGTCTTGGGATAACGGAAGGTCATTAGCCTTGATTACAGGAGAGGACTCATTCAGAAAACTAACGGATGAGGAAGTGGCTCAAGAAGCAAAAGAGCAGGAACAAGAAACAGGAATGAATATGGGAATGTGAGGTGACAATTTAATTACGAATGAATAGGTCGGATGGCATATGGCTATTCGATTTTTTGATATGTTTGCAGGAATAGGAGGTTTCCGATCAGGTCTTGAATCGGTGGGTGGTTTCTCCTGTATCGGTTACTGTGAGATTGACAAATATGTCAGACAGGCTTATGAGGCCATGTACGATACAGAAGGAGAGGTGTATTTCAGTGATGCAAGAACAATCAAACCAGAAGAATTGCCAGATATGGACCTTATTTGCGGAGGATTCCCTTGTCAAAGTTTTTCAATTGCTGGAAAGCGAGGCGGATTCGCAGATTCAAGAGGAACCCTTTTCTTTGAAATTGCAAGGATTGCCGCAGTTAAAAGACCTTCTTATCTGCTCCTTGAAAACGTTCCCGGATTGCTTTCGCACGACCAAGGCCGGACATTTGCGACCATCATCGGTGCGCTTTCGGAACTGGGGTACGATGTCGCTTGGCAGGTTCTTAACAGCGCAGATTTTGGTGTTCCCCAATCCAGAAAAAGAGTGTATATTGTCGGATATCTTAGAGAACGATGTGCCGGACAAATACTTTCTTTCACAGAAGCAAATGGAGCAACTCTTATACAAAAGTTGCCGGGAAGACAAGGCGATAGGATCTATTCCAGTCGAGGACTCGGATGTACGCTAACTGCGGGGGCAGGTGGTGTTGGTGGGAAAACAGGACTTTATGAAGTAGATATGGGATTGCCGATTAAGTGTCCGACAAAAAGGGGATATAAGATGGCGTATCCGGGTGACAGTATTGATACGGCATTTTCAAGTATCAATTCCAGAAGAGGACGAGTTGGAGAACAGATGGCGCATACGCTTACAACAGCTCCAACACAAAGTGTTTATTTTATGGATCTGAATCCGTCACCAAAGATTACAGAAAATGCCAGATGCATAACTGCAAGACAGAATCGTGGAGTTAGCAACCGGGTAGGTGAAACCTCTGGAGTATTTGTTGAGGAAGAACCAAGAGCAATTATTACGCCAGAGCGTGAAAAGGTTCGGCAAGAAGGTAGACGAGTGAAAGAACCAAATGAACCAATGTTTACTATTACAGCACAGGACAGACATGGTGTGATGCATCGAGGACGTGTCCGTAAGCTGATGCCGATAGAATGTTGGAGATTGCAGGGATTCACGGATGAGCAGTTTTATAAGGCACAGGCAACAGGACTTTCGGATGGTAGATTATATAAGATGGCAGGAAATGCCGTGAGTGTTCCGGTTGTAGCTGCTGTAGGCAGAGTGATTAAAGAAATAGATGAACAATGTAAAATGATGTAATGATAGGGCGTAGGCATGAGAAGTGTTTGCGCCCTTCAAGATGAGGTGAAAAATGGAAAATAAAATTATGGGTGTAACGATTATTACAGAAGCACCGGACGGAAAAGGATATTTTTATTCGAGTCTGGAACTCCCTGCAACAAATATTCAGATAGAAGATGCACTTCATAAAGCTAGATGGTTAAAAGATACGAAAGGTTTTACAGATATCAATGTTGACAGCTGTGATGCATTACAATGCTTGATTTTACAGGTGTTAGAATCATCAGATGTTTGGGAATTAAACTATTTTGCAGAGCGTGTTCAGGAACTTCCCAAGGAAGAACTAGTGGCACTTGATGTCATTCTCAGCAAAAAAATAGAAGCAGGAGAGTATAAAGAAGGCATTCCAGTGAAGGAACTAATCAACTACACATATCGGTTAAATGAAGTTCCTGTAATTTTTGGAGTGAAAAGTGATGAAGATGTTGGACAGTTTGTCATTGAAAACTCATTAAACGAGGATGTCAGCGCAGTACCAGATGATTCAGTATATTTGCTGGATAAAGAAAAGATAGGGAAGTATCAAAGAGAAACAGATGGTGGAGTGTTTAAAGATGGTTATTATATAGCAACTTCATCTTACCGGTTAGAGAAAGTATTCAAGCCGGAGAAACTGAAAAGGGAATGTCAGGAGCAGGATACTATGACAATGCTACGAAGTATGCTTGGCTCATTAAAAACAAACGAAATGAAGGAGTTTGTCCAATATGTAAGATGGTACATGCAATTATCAGAAATGGATCAAATCAAGTTCAAAGCAATTGCAGAGGCAGAACCATTTCAGGATTTTTCTCAGATGAAAGAAGTAAGGGAGAACTTTGCAGATTATGAATTCATGTACTATTGCGATGATGCACAGAGTTTCTTTAAGGAACATTTACTTCACAATCTGGATGCGAGGTATGATTCAGAGTGGCTCAAAACACTTCTTTGTGAAACAGAAGGGCGAGAATTATTGGAACAGCTAGGTGCGACATTGACTTCCTATGGTGTTGTCTCTGCGTGTGGCGTACCTTTGTATAGTCTGGTTCCCTGTAAGCAGGAATCGGAGATAGTCCAAGAAGAAGTAGATGAATTAGAAGAAATAGGAGGTATTTCACAGTGACAATCAAAGAAATTGATATACAGGAATTACGTACCATGAGAGGGAAAGAGGGTTTGATATTACAGGGATGTGGTGGAGAACTGACAGAATGGGTGGAGGGAATCAATAAACTTCTAACAGAAAAGGAGATGCTCCTAGAAGGAAGTCGATTTGAAAATTGTTACTCTTTCAAAAGGGATGGAATCACGTGTTTATTATTTCCATTTGAAGATCAGAAAATGAATACAGGAAAATTGGCTATTTGGAGGTTGATCTCACATCAAGAAATGGGAAGTATGTGGTTGTCGGATTTTGTCGATATCTATTTGGATGGATTTTTAAAATCAGAAGAAACTGTAAAACCAGACTGTCCCCTCATTGGTGCAGATGGAAACATTTTCAATTTAATTGGGATTGCAAGAAAAACGCTAAAAGAACACGATATGTTAGAAGAGTCACAAGAAATGACAGACCGGGTATACTCGGCAGGCAACTATGAGGAAGCCCTTAACATCATCGGTGAGTATGTCAATATTACTTCCGTTGATGATGAAATAGAAGAAGGTGAGGAAGGAGTGATGATACAGCAATGATTGTGCGTAACTAAATACAGGTAGGTATAAAAAGACCAATATCAATCGTCTAGAAACGATGGTAATGGTCTTGTTTTGTTTCGGGCGGTTGATGAGCAAATTGAAGGAGGTGGTTCCTATAAGAACACCAGTAAGTTGGGTTGGCAACAAGACCTCGATTTTGCACATTTTATACGCTCTTTTTCCATTGAAATACGGAAGATACATTGAGCCGTTTGGCGGTTCGGGTGCCGTATTATTGGGAAAGGCAGTACCCGATAAGTTTGAGGTTTACAATGATTACAATCAGAATCTTGTGAATCTATTTCGATGTATGAGAGAAAGACCACTTGCATTTATCAAGGAGTTAGGATTTTTGTCATTAAATGCCAGAGATGATTTCAAGGTGGTTAAAAAGTTCTTTCAAAAAGAAGAGTTCAGTGATGAATTTTTGGAAGAGGAATTAGAACTGACAACTATCTCAATGCCAACAATTGAAGCGAAAGAAATCAGAGAACTATACAGAGCATCTACACAGGAATACGATCTTAGACGTGCAGCAATGTTTTTAAAACTTCTCCGCTACAGTTACTCTAGCGGATGTAAGAGTTTTAGTTGTCAGCCTTTTTCAGTGAGAAGCTTGTTTGGATTAATACAGGATTTCAGCAGACGAATGGATAACGTCATCATAGAAAATCAAGATTTTGAAGTGTTGATTAAACATTATGACAGACCGGATGCTTTTATCTATTGCGACCCACCGTACTTTACAAGTGAATATGTATATGAATGTGGGTTCACATGGGAGGATCATGTCAGACTTCACGATACGTTGACTGCGGCAAAAGGGAAATGGTTGGTATCTTATAACGACTGTCCGGAAATTAGAGAGCTTTATAAAGGGTATGAAATCTTTGATTTTTCACGAATTCACAGTATGGTGCAAAAGTATGAGGCGGGAAAGGAATTCCCAGAATTACTCATAGGAAATTATGACCTATACGAGAGGGAAAGAGCCAAACCAAGGCAACTCACGTTATTTGATTTTATGGAAGGGTATCCAAAGGATATCAGCAAAATTTTGAAGGAGAGTATTATATCATGCAGAATCAAACGTTAAACGACTTTGTCTTAATGTCCATTCCAAGTGACGTTTTGGAAGAGGCGGGAATTCAGCCAAATGCACTCATTCAGTATCATGCGGATGATGGAAAAGTCATCATGGAAATGGTAGATGAAGTAGCACCGCTTATCTGTAGTGGAGAATGTAATGAGTGTCCGGTAAAAGGGCAAACGAGAATTGAGAAAAAAGAAGAAATCACATTACTGGAATTTCTCAACAATCTGTCTGAAGAACAACAACGAGCAGCCCTCATACACTTATCCGTGTCCTGGGCTCAAAAAGTAGGAGGCGATTTAGGTGTCTGAGAAAGTACCATTATTCCGATACAGTTGGGAAGAAGCAAAACGCAATAAAGCTGAACAGGATTGGCGATTGAGCCAAAACGAGAATTACAGATGTGCCAGAGATATTGAGAAAGCAATCAATGACAACTTTGACGGCAAACATTTAAATGGAGATTGTGTGAAACCAGTTCTTGAACAATATGGTTTCAATCGTGTCATGTGGGTACTCGCTGCAACACTAAAAGAACAGTCGCATGATGGAAGATTTTCGCCGGAAAACAAATCATGGTCAGACACTTTTTATATTCCAAAAGAAAAGGGTCGCCGAGAGTATGAGGTAAGAAGTCATCCTGCGGTTCTGGACGGCTTTATCAATCGAGTACGAGAAGAATGGAATAAACTAAATCTATTTGAAAGAAAGCATTGCATAAAAGGAAGCAGTGCTGATATGGACTACGAGGGAAAAGTGTTAGTCTTAAATCCTTATACGCTAGCAGATGAATATCATACACCAGAAGATCAACTGTTATTGGCGACAAGTGGATTTGGTTGTAATCCATCCTCATTAGGAAGAAAAGTATTTGGAACACATTTAAATGATGGAGAAAGAGGAACCTATATGCGGCACGATTTCCTCGGTGTGATTCAGGATGAATATTTGCCAGAATGGGCAAGAGAAAGATTGAATGAACTCTGTCAGCCACAGACAGAAGAAACTTGTGGCATGGGTATGAAACAAAATTAAAAAGTAAAGAAAAAGGAGAATTTTAGAATTATGAAAAAATTAGTAAAAGGACAAAAAGTATTAGCAGCAATTTTATCAGTAGTTGTAGTTATGAGTGCAGCCATTCCTGTGAATGCGGCATCTGCGGACGTAAACATTGAAGTAAAGGCAACAACTATGGATAATGTATCCGTAACAGTACCAACCACACTTCCAATTGTATTTAATGAAGATGGAACAAATACATTGCCATCTAACTGGACAATCGAAAACATCAGTAGCATTGCGGGTATTCACTTATCCACAGTTGATATGGATGCAAAGACATCCGGATGGAAACTGTTAGCGGCTTCTCAAGATACAAAAGTATTAAAAGCAGATACGAAATCCATCAAGTTTTCAATTGGTAAACAAGGAGCTTTAAAGTTGGTTGCACCTACAAGCGGTAACGAAAGTGCAACAGGAACAGTTAGTTTCGATGACAATGCAATTGCAATTCCATCCGGACAAACACAAGTATTGTCTTTTGATGTACAGCGTGGAGCCTTTACACAGGACATTGCATCTGCAAAGGCATATGATATGGTATTAACATTCAATTTTAACTAATAAGGTGGAGAAAAATGAAAGAGATTAAGCAGGTCAAGAAGGAAAAAAATGAAAAAAGAAAACGCAGTCTTATAGGACAGATTATACTTGCCATTTTGATTATCATTATTCTCTTATTAAGTTTCCGATGCGGGCGCGGCGATGCGCCTGCAACAGCGGAATATGAACAAAATGTAGATGCCATTACAGAGATTGATTATTCGGAACGGCAGGAAGCCATAGATGCCATCGTGGAAGAAGGGAAGATGAATGTAAACTATTCCCCAAAGGCAGTATTTGAAGGAAAGAACAGCGTACTTTTTAACATTAAAAACATTAAAAACAATCATGCCTCGATTGTATTTGAAATTTATGATGAAGAAGACCGATGCATTTATGTTTCGAAGAAAATAGAACCGGGGTTTGAAATGAATCATGTGGAATTGGAAAAGGAACTCGAAAAGGGAGTTCATGATTGTACGATAAAAATCGGATATGCAGAAGAAGGAAATGTTTCCTCTGTATTTCCATTATCAATTGAGGTGAGAAAATGAAAAGAATAAAAACAATATTAGTGTTATTAGCAATGTCAATGACTTTATTTGCATGCAAAGGTACAGATGCTAAAGCGGCAAGCGATAATGGTGTTAGTGTAAATGTTCCTGCAAAAATGGACATTGTTTTTAATGAGGATGGAACAGCAAGTGTTAGTGAAATGTATTTAGAAAATGATTCTCTTGTTCCTGTGGAAATACAGAATGTAACCGTTGCAGAGTTTAACAACTGGAAAGTGGTTCCACAGAGTAGTGAGATTTTAGTAAACTCGAAGCAGTTATCCCTAAAAATGGGAGAAAAAGAACTTCAAGCAGGAAACAATGCAATTAATCAGAAAGTTGCTGAGCAGACAAGATATGATTTTGATGTAACAGTCGATCGTGGAGCATGGACAGAGGCAATCGCTTCTGAAAAAGCATTGGAACTGGAAATGGAATATGAAATTGGAAGCAAACAATTTAATCTTAATCTGGATGCAAATGGTGGCATTTCAAACCTAGTACTTTATGCATACAATGGTACCAATGTAAATTTGCCAGAACCAAGAAAAGAAGGATATCAGTTTGATGGATGGCAGGATAAAGATGGGAGCATATATACAGACGAGTATGTAATGCCAATCGGTGATGTGACTTTAACAGCAGTGTGGAGAAAACTAAATGCTTATGCAATCTTCTCTGCAAGCGACGGATCCTTGACATTTGTAAAGACAGTGGATGAAATCAAGGCAGGACAAACTTATAACGGAAAAGCAGTTACAACGGTATATACAGGGTTCGAAGAAAAAACGTACACCAGTAGTTCACAAGTTCCGTGGTATGCAGATGGGAAATATAAGAGCATTAAGAGCGTGGTAGTTAAGGACGTAATCAAACCGATTAGTACAGCCTATTGGTTTTATTATTGTGAAAACTGTGCAAATTTTGATGTTGAAAACTTAGACACTTCGCAAGTTACAACTATGCGACAAATGTTTGGAATGACAGGTCGACAGGATGGAGTCAATTCCTATGTCATAAAGGGTATGGATACTTGGGACACATCAAAGGTATCAAATATGTATGAAATGTTTTATGGAAGTGGCATTATGGTATCAACGTTTGATATAGGTGATATTGGAAAGTGGAATGTGTCAAGCGTAGAAAATATGAGTAGAGCGTTTTATTCAACGGGAATGAGAGCAAATAGTCTCTACATTGGAGATTTGAGCAATTGGGATACAAGAAATGTTAAGAACATGTCAACTATGTTTAAAAATTTTGGATATTATACGCCAAGTGTGAATATAGGTAATTTGGGAAATTGGAATGTATCAAATGTGACTGATACGTCGAGCATGTTTTCACATTTTGGTTGTGAATCGAATTCAGTGTATATAGGAAATCTTAGCTCATGGAATGTTGCAAAGGTTACTGATTTTAGTAACATGTTCTATTGGTGTGCCCAATATGTTCCTGCATGGAATTTTGGAAATCTTGGTAACTGGAATGTATCAAGTGCAAAGAGTTTTTACTGTATGTTTGACTGTGCAGGCAATTATTCGAACTCGTTTTATGTTGGGACATTACAAAATTGGAATACAGCTAATGTAACTAATATGAGTTATATGTTTAGTAGTGCAGGTGCGCGTGCATCATGGTCTTTGAATTGTAAGAACTGGAATGTTAAGAAAGTAACTAGCCATAATGATTTTAATTATAGAGTGGAAAGCAAGGTTACTGCTCCAAATTGGGTAAATTAAAAGGTGTTATGGAATGAGACTAAAAATATATCAAATCAATTCTGGCAGAGACACCAATCAGGTAAAGTTTTGGGGATTGGAAAGCTTACTCAAATTTCAAAACAGTTCAGAAGTGGATGCAACACTTTATGATAATGTTTTTGATGCAGATGTGAATGAGATGAGTTTAGAAGAAATCTTTACCAGATTCAACAATGAAAAGCATCCGTTATATAGGGGTCACTCCTTGTCGGTATCCGATGTGGTAGTAACAGAGAATGGTGCTTACTTTTGCGATAGCTTTGGTTACAAGGAAATCGAGTTCGATGAAAGCAAAACTCAAAAACAGGATAATCTGATTCAAGTATTATATGTTGAGCCACACAAGAAACCATATATCACAGAGATACCTAACACCTATGAAGCAACAAATCAAGCAGTTATGGGATTAATCGAATATATTTATAATGACGATGGAACTTTATACGTTATCAATGAAGAAAGCAAAATAAACGGCATGGAGGGAAATAGACGTATTGAAGGCGATGTTTTGGTCGGTCCATTTATAGTTGCAGGCGATAGCGGAGAAGATTTACGCTCGCTTACAGAAAAGGAAATTGAAAAATATCTGAAAAAATTTGATGAACCGGAGCAAATACCACGTTCAGAAATTGAACAACACATTTATATGAATGTGTTTGCGTGGCCAATGGGGTTATCTTAAAAACAAAAAAGGGAGGCGATAGAATGGCAGCAAAGAAAGGAACACAAAAAACAACAAAGCAAACAACAAAAGCACCTGCAAAGCAACAGACACAAAAAGTAAATAAGGTGTCAATTGATGCTAAGATTGACCGACTTATTGATAGGGAGGGAAGCAATCTGAAAGCGATTGCAAGTGCAAACATTGGTGGAGCATTTGCAGTGCATGGAATCAAGATTACCGATTCGCAAAAAGGTTTATTTGTATCTATGCCGTCAACCAGTTACACTGATAGAGATGGAAATACACAGTATAATGATATCTTCCATCCAATCACCGCAGAGTCAAGAGAAGAATTGATTAATAAGGTGAAAGAAGCATACGATCAGGCATTAGAAGAAAGTCAAAATCAGGGTGAGACAGAGGAAGAATCAGAAGGTTTAGAAGAAGAACCGCCACAGATTGGACCAACCATGTAGTATTTTTATCTGTTTCAAAAATAATGCTAGACATTTTGAAAATTATGGGTATTCTGTTGGTAAAAGAAAGAGGTGATGTACCGTGAAGAGAAAGACAGTATTACTTCTGCTTTGTGTAACGGCTACAATAAGCCTTATCGGATGTGATGGAAGACAACAGGCAGAGAAACAAGAGAAGAAGACACAGGTCACAGTAGAACAAACAGTGTCAGATGATACAAAAGCATCCGATGAAAAGGATAACGAAGAAGCAAAGCAGGAACAAAAACAGGAATCTTCTGAGGTGGACAGAGATGAGTCAATCATAACTACGCAGAAAGAAGAAGCAAAACAAGACAGACAAAACTCGACCACTAAGAAGGAACAGACGACAGGTCAGAGTCAGAATCAGAAAACACAGCAACCGACGACTCCGACAACACCAACTCCGGAAACTCCGAGAGTGGAAGAAGAAACACCAGTACCAGAAGTACCAAAAGCTACGGCAAGTGACAGCGTGGCAGTAGCAAACAAGGTAATCGAGTATATCAACAGTTATCGAAGCAGTCCTGCCACAAAACTTCCTGGACTAACCAAATACGCAGAATATCGAAGTCGACAGTTAATCAGCAACTTCGCCCATGACACCTTCGATGAAAGGGCGGCGGCAACAGCACTTCAATATGGTACCTATATCGACCCGACACTATATGGTATGACCGGAGAACCATATTATGAATCGGGCGCAAGAGAAGCAATTGCAAAAGGTGGATATGTAGGAACCATAGATGAGGTGGCAAAAAGACTGGCAGATTTAGTGAAAAACAGTGCCGGTCATTGGGCATATGTAGGAAGTAGTGAATACTCTTATATAGCAGTAGGCATAACCTACGAATGTGGTATGTGGTATTGCGATATTGCAATGGCCAGAGTAAATACCGACAACAATTAAACAAACAAAGTCAATCGGACTCTATTACGAAAAAAGTAATAGGGTCCATTTTTATTTCAGAACAGAAAGAGGGAAAGTAAATGATGAAAAAGTATAGAAAAAGAATAGTCTCTATCTTGTTAAGTTTGGTAATGCTTATGGGAATTTTCAGCCCACAAGTCATGGCTGCACCAGCATCAGATATACCAAGCGAAATGTTGGATAACGTATTTCTAGATGCACTTGCCTACACAGGATTTAATGTACAGGCAATGAAAGATAATGGAACGATTTTCAAAACTTATGGAAATCAGATTCCAGCATCGATACGTTCCAATATCACTTATAATACAGGCCCAAGTGGCTTGGAAACGGTTGCAGGAAATACAGTATCTGGATTAGCTCCAAATATTTCAAAATATGAATCTAGCGGATTGTGTTGTGCATCTTATGTGTCTTATGTGTATTTTAATTATCTGCCACACGTTGCAGGAGTGGATACGTCCAGTACACCATGTCCATCCAATCCACGACTTGCCGCAGCGTATTATGAACAGGGCAACAATTGGGTAAATGCAGGAACTGCAAGAAGTATTTCCTTCACACAGAATTCCAATGGTACAAACTTTACGCCATCAGAAGAAATTCCAATCGGTTCACTGATTTGTTACGAAACGATATCTACAGGAAGAATCTCACACGTAGCAGTTTATGCAGGCCATTACGCGGGAAATCATTTTGTAACACATGTGGGAAATGATAACGGACCGACTATCAGTGTAGTGGATAACTCCACAAAAGGTGATGATCCGCAGAGAGTTGCTCTCGTTATCGTTCCGGAGTTTGTAGAAGACAATGGTATCATTGAAGTACAGAAAAAAGATACAGATGGAAACAATCTGGCAGGTGCTGTGTTTGTTGCAACCAGCACAACAGACAGTAGTAAACAGTATCGTATTGGACCAACAAATGCATCCGGATATGCCTATGCAGAAGGAATACCTTATGGAGATTATGTGATTCGAGAAACTGTATTCCCAACAAATTATAGAAGTTATGGACAGACTGAGTGGAGAGTCAATGTCAGCTCAGTTAATGGTGGAAAGGCATCCTTTAGTGCGGTGAACGAAATTATTCCGGGTTCTTGTGAGATTATCAAGGTATCGGAAGATGGAGAAGTGGATGGCATTTCATTCCGTATCAAAGGAACAAATGTGGATAAAACAGTAAAGACTACAAATGGTGGAAAAATCAAAGTGGATAATCTGAAGCCGGGAAAATATACCGTTACAGAGTTGACACCGGAAAAGTATGTGCCACAAGTGACACAAACAGTAACCGTGGAAAGTGGAAAAACATCTACTGTCAACTTTAGTAATATTTTAAAGAAATGGAGATTGAACGTATTTAAACTGGATACAGATTTTTCCCACCACTTACAACCAAGTTCACTTGCATTAGATTCCGATAGCATAGTGGAGGCACTGGGGGGACCATACGGACAGACGCAGGGAGATGCAACATTAGAAGGTGCAGTCTATGGAGTGTTCGAAGGAGACACGTTAGTTGACACGTATACGACTGACAGGAATGGTTATTTCCAAACAGATTATTATATCTGCGGAGAAGACTGGACGCTGCGAGAGATTACACCAAGTGAAGGGTATCTGCTGGATCCGGAGGTTTATTATATCAATGCTTATGCAGAAAACTTTAGTATAGAGTTAAACGATATCTATATGAACGTGTATGAAAATATTATTAAAGGTAAAATCGCAGTCGTAAAGCATACAGATGACGGTTCTACTCAGATTGAAACACCGGAAGTGGGTGCGAAGTTTCAGGTATATTTAAAATCATCAGGTTCGTATAAGAAAGCAAAGGAAAAAGAAAGAGATATCATTCAATGTGATGAAACAGGTCTTGCAACTACAAAAGACCTGCCATATGGTGTGTACACTGTAGAGCAGACAGAAGGATGGGAAGGAAAAGAGCTGCTTCCGTCATTCGATGTGTTTATCAGTCAGAATGGAAAAGTATACTCTTATATCATCAACAATGCTACTTTTGATTCCTTTATCAAAGTAGTCAAAACAGATGCAGAAACAGGAAAAACGATTCCTTATGCAGGAGCAGGTTTCCAAATTTACAGACCGGATGGAAGTAAAGTAGAAATGACCTACACCTATCCGGAAATAACTACTATCGACACGTTTTATACAACGAATGAAGGTGCTTTAGTGACACCTGAGATGCTTGACTATGGATTGGGATATATGCTCGTAGAGGTATCAGCCCCATATGGATACGTGCTCGATTCTACACCGCTTTATTTTGATGTGACCGAAGAAAATGCAACAGAGGAAAATGGAATCACTCTTATAAAAGTGGACAGACCAAATATGCCACAGAAAGGAACGATTACTATTACAAAAAGTGGAGAGGTTTTCTCTTCTGTTGTGGCGCAAGACGGCACCTATCAACCAGTATATGAGGTCCAAAATCTTGCAGGAGCGATCTTTAACGTGATTGCAGCCGAAGATGTTTATACGCCGGATGGAACACTTCGATACAGAAATGGAGAAGTAGTCGATACCATTGAAACGACAGCTGATGGAACAGCAACTACGAAACCATTATATCTTGGAAAGTATGAAATCACAGAGGTTCAAGCTCCAATAAACATGGTGTTAAACGGAGAAGTAATTCATGTGGAACTTGTCTATGCAGGACAGGAGGTTGCTATCACATCCACATCCGCATCCATGTATAACGAGAGACAGAAAGTAGAAATCAGTCTCGAAAAAGTCTTGGAGAAGGACGAAGCATTCGACATCGGAAACAAGGATGAAATTTTGTCTGTGAAGTTTGGTCTTTATACAGCTGAAGAGTTGGTTGCCGCAGATGGCAAAGTGATTCCAAAAGATGGTCTTATCGAGATTGCAACTTGCGACAAAGACGGAAAATTGACATTCAAAACCGATGTGCCGGTTGGAGCGAAATTGTATGTACAGGAAGTTGCAAAAGACAAACATTATCAGGTGAGTGATACGAAATTCTATATTGAATTTGAATACGCAGGTCAAGATGTGTCGATTGTACACATTTCAGTGAATAACGGAGAAACCATTGAAAACAAACTGATTCGAGGAAGTATCAGTGGAAAGAAAATCGATGAGGATGGAAACGTAGTAGAAGGTGTTGTATTTGGTCTCTTTAAAGCAGATGAGACTACCTTCAAGGAAGAAACAGCCATCCTTCTTGCAGAGTCTGATAAAGATGGATTGTTTGAATTTGAAGATGTACCATACGGAACATGGATTCTCAGAGAACTCAAAACATTGCCTCAATACGTGTTAGATGAAACATCTTATGAAGTGACAATCGAAACACATGAAGAGATCATTGAAATCACCATCGAAAACAAGTTTGTGACAGGTACACTTGAAATTACAAAGAGTGACCTATCTATAGGCAAACTACTTCCGAACGTAGGGTTCCGCATTAGAAATGAAAAAGGAGAGGTTGTGGAAGAAGGATACACGGATGCACATGGTGTTGCTAAGTTTACACTTCGGTATGGTAAATACACCTATCAGGAATTCGACGCTCTGGATGGATATATTTTGGATGAAAAAGAGTATGCATTCGAGATTACAGAGGACGGACAGATTATTAAAGCAGAGATGAAAAATGAACTCATCCCAAAAGGTCCACAGACGGGAGATAACAGCAATACTGGATTTTGGATTGGTCTTCTGGCAATCGCATTAGGCGGAATCGTATCTACCGGAATCATTTATATTAGAAAGAAGAAGGAAGATGATGAAGCATGATAAAGAAGGTCTATATCTGTTCGCCATTAGGCGGCAATGTAGAAGAAAACATTGAGAAAGCAAAACAATATGCAAAATATGCATTGCTATGTGGCACGGCTCCAGTTGTGCCACATTTTTACGCTCTGTGTCTGGATGACAACAAACCAGAGGAACGAGCAATTGGAATGGCGGCGGGAATGTCGCTATTGTGGTTTTGTGATGAATTGTGGGTATTTGGAGATGTCATAACAGAAGGCATGAGACAGGAAATTAATTTCTGCATGAATCTGAATATCAAGATACGCTATATCAAGGAATCGCAATTAAGAGATGAAATAAAACCAAAAATGATAATGTAGTAGAAAGGGGAATCCGCATGAAAAAGAAGAAGCTAACACGTACACTGATTTTTGTGGGAATTGTGTTACTGATCGCAGGAGTATGTTCCATTCGGACGTTTGCTGCAGGAGATGTGGCAACAGCCATTGAGCAGACATGGCAGACAGCACAGGTGCAGGTGAAACAGGTAGTAAATAATGTTGTATTTCCGGTAATCGACATGATACTGGCTATTCTGTTTTTCGTAAAACTAGGAACAGCATACTTTGATTACAGAAAACATGGACAGTTTGAGTTTACAGCTCCGGCTATTCTGTTTGCCTGTCTGATTTTTACGTTGACAGCACCTCTTTATATTTGGAATATTCTGTAAAAAGTGCTAGATATTATGGAAAACTCATAGTATTGTGTGTGTCTGAAAGGAGGGCATAGGCTATGAATTTTTTTAAAAAGTTGTATGAAGGAAAGTATGCACCGATTCATGATAAAACGCCTGATACGGATGAATTTAAAGAGCAATGGGATATTATGAGTAAGGCAGAAGATGAACTTCGAAAAACACTTACGCAGGAGCAACTGAAGTTGTTTGAAGCCCATCAGCAGGCACAGATTGAGATTGAAAATATACTTCATGTGCAGACGTTTGAGCAAGGCTTTTATGTCGGAGCAGAATTTCAAAGAGACTTTAAAGGAATGGACCATTTACAGGAAGAAGAGTAAGTGGTCCTTTTTTATGCAAAGCAGGCAGTAGGAACTGTCTGTTTTGTGTTGTAGAAATGGAGGTGATATATCTATGTTTGGATGGTTGGAAGGACTCATTGGGGCAATGGTCGATGCACTGGGTTCGGCTTTGGAAACTATCGGAACAGCGATATCGAATGCAATTTGGAATACCATGCTGCAATGGTTTTATGAAACTGTCTATGGGGCAGTGGCAGATTTCTTCACGTCTATGGGAAATATGGGTGCAGATATCTTTGAATTAGATTGGGTAGAAGCAACCATTTTGCTATTTAGCTTGTTTGGTTGGTCGTTGTTTGTTGCAGGTGTGGTAGTAGCCATTTTTGATGTGGCAATCGAATATCAGAGTGGAAGGGCAAACATCAAAACAACTTCTCTCAACATCTTAAAAGGATTTTTTGCATGTTCATTAATTGGTGTTGTACCAGTGGAATTGTATAAATTTTGCATTAGCCTGCAAAATATCTTTTCCCACGATTTGGCGAGCATATTTGCAAGCACACAATATATGGGACTGGGTGATTTAAGTAAGATTGTACTACGCAGTGTATTCACAGCCACACCAACCAATATCAATCCATTAGTTGCATTATTGACGCTAATAGCATTTGCATATTGTGTCATCAAAATCTTCTTTCAGAACATCAAACGTGGAGGGATTTTATTGATACAGATTGCAGTTGGAAGTCTTTATATGTTTTCGGTGCCAAGAGGATACACGGACGGATTCGTACAGTGGATGAAACAGATAGCTGCTACTTGTCTGACGGCGTTTTTACAGACGACTTTATTATATCTAGGACTTATGACTTTTCAAGATCATATGCTTTTGGGACTTGGAATCATGCTGTCAGCAAATGAGGTGCCACGTATAGCGCAACAATTTGGTCTAGACAGTTCTGCGAAGTTCAATGCCATGAGCGTGGTCTATGGAACGTCATCAGCAGTGAACCTAACAAGAAATATTATGAAGGCAACAGGAAAGTAGGTGAGTATAATGACACAATATTTGTATCCACAGAATCTGAAAGCGACTGCAAATTTGTGGCTGTGGAGTTTAAAAGATTTTGCCATTATAGGCGTTGCAGCTTTGCCGTCCATTGTAATGCTAGTACAGTTTGGATTTTTGATTCCAACGGTGGGTGTGCTATGCTATGGATTTCTGACAATCCGGATGGATGATACCATGATTATGGATTTTCTAAAGTATGCAGTGCGCTACTTTATGGCAACACAGCAATATTACGAATGGAGGTAGGATGAGTGGCAAAGAAGAAAAAGAAAAAAGGGCGTTCCGTTCAGGAACTTATTGGAATAAAAACATTTACACCTTATGGTCTCATGACGAATAAAGGAGAATTATTGTTTTATACGGTATCGCCGACCAATATATCGGTACTGTCGAGTGCAAATATTGAAATCAAGGTAAGACACTTAATGATGGTATTATCGGCAATCCCGGATATTGAAATCAACTGTACGGATTCGTCAGAGTGTTTCGATGATAACAAAGCATATCTGCATAAAAGAATTGAGGAAGAGAATAATCCGAAGGTAAAAGCATTACTAAAAAAAGATATGGAGTTTTTGGATCACATTCAGATTGAGATGGCAACAGCCAGACAGTTTCTGTTTATTGCAAGATGCAAGAATATGAAACAGGAACAGGTCTTTAATATGGCTAACCGGGTGGAGAAGGTTATCACAGAGCAGGGTTTCGAGGTACGGCGCATGAAAAAGGAAGACGTCAAACGCTTTCTTGCGATTTACTTTGATGCATCCATGAATGGGGAACTGATGCCGGATATGGACGGGGAACAGTTTTATAGCCTGCCGAATTCTTAAAAAGCAGATTGTAAAAAAATGAAATAATGAAATAATGAAATCAAATCAGTCGTTTTGCCAAGGAGTAGAATGACTGATTTTTTTGTGTCTTTCTGCTTGTCGGCGAAGCGGCAGTAAGGAGGAAATATGCGAAAGCAAAAAGTATTAACGCCAGAGCAACAGGAAGAAATCCGTACCAAAGATTTCTTTGACATGATACTACCCAGTACAGTGAAGTTCATGTCAGATCATTATATCGTGGGCGACTCTTATCGTTGCGTATGGGTAGTTAGAGAATATCCGCCAAGCACGGAAGAACAGGCAATCCTGTCTCAGCTTGCAGATAGAAACGGTGTGACACTCCGCATCTATCACAGACTGGTAGAATCAATGGAACAGCGAAAGATTATTCAGAACGCTACCCGCAGAAACAAGATGAAAAGTGGTGGCAATGACATGAACGATACCATTGAAGCAGAGGGAAACTTGCAGGATGTAATTGAGATGCTGGCAAATCTTCGAAAGAACCGTGAACCACTTTTGCATTGCTCTGTATTCATGGAACTAAAGGCAAAGAGCATGAATGCATTAAAAGAACTTCAGAGTGACATTGCAATGGAATTGACACGTTCCAAGATTATGGTGGACAGACTCACACTCAGGCAACAAGAAGGCTTTTTGTCTGTTCTGCCTGTCGGCTCGAATCAGTTCGGAGAGCAGTTCGAACGAGTACTGCCGGCTTCCAGTGTGGCAAATCTCTATCCCTTTAACTTTTCCGGGAAGACGGATCCACAGGGACTTTATATTGGACGTGACAAGTATGGTACTAATATCTTGGTGGATTTTGACAGAAGGGCAGAGGATAAGACTACATCCAATGTTCTGATTTTGGGAAACAGTGGTCAAGGTAAAAGTCATTTAATGAAACTGATTCTGACAAACCTTCGAGAGTCTGGGAAAGGCATACTTGTATTGGATGCGGAGAGTGAATATAAGGAATTATGCGAAGAAGGATTAGGTGGTTGCTATATTGATTTTATGACCGGGGAGTACAAGATAAATCCGTTAGAGCCAAAGGTCTGGTCTGATGGATTGGATGAATTAGAGATAGGAGAGCCGGAAGCGTTTCAAAAGGTAACGCGCTTAAGTCAGCACATCGCATTTCTGAAAGATTTTTTCAGAAGCTATAAGGACTTTACGGATGTGCAGATTGACACGATTGAAATCATGCTCGGAAAACTGTATGAGCAATATGGCATCCATGACAGTACAGATTACAGTCAACTGAAATCAACAGATTATCCTGTGATGGAAGATTTTTATACGCTTTGTGAAAATGAGTTCTTGAATTATGACAGAGAGAAAAAACATCTCTACACGGAAGAAACCTTGCAGGAAGTGTGTCTTGGAATTCACAGTATGTGTGTGGGAGCCGAGTCTGTTTATTTTAACGGTCACACCAATATCACAGATGATGCCTTTCTGGTATTTGGAGTAAAAGGACTTATGGATACCAATAAACGACTCAAGGATACCATGTTGTTTAACATCTTATCCTACATGAGTAATCAACTCCTGGGAGTCGGAAATACGGCAGCAAGCATTGATGAGTTATATCTGTTTCTTACCAATATGACAGCAATTGAATATATCCGCAACGCCATGAAGCGTGTGCGTAAGAAAGAATCCTCAATCATTCTGGCCAGCCAGAATATCGAGGATTTTTTGATTCCGGAGATTCGAGAATTCACGAAGCCGTTATTCTCTATTCCTACGCATCAGTTTTTATTTAATGCAGGACAGATAAATCCAAAAGAATATATGGATGCACTGCAGGTAGAACCGAGTGAGTTTGAACTCATCAAATATCCGGAGAGAGGTACCTGTCTGTATCGATGTGGCAATGAAAGATATCTCTTGCAAGTCATTGCACCGGACTACAAGTGGGATATCTTTGGGAAAGCAGGCGGACGATGAGTGCAGCTGTGGTAGCGGCGCTGAAAAAGATAGCGGCCGCACTGCTTACTAACCCCAAAGTGTTAAAAACAATCGGTGGAATCATACTTGGAATCATTATCATCATCTGTATGCCGATTGCTACAGTGATTGGTATTTTTAATGGAGATATCAACATTGATGTGGATAGACTGTCGCAGATGATAGAGGAAAACATGACAGCCGAAGAACAAGCGAGGATTCAGCACATCAATGATACGATGTTTGGAATTGAAAGTGAGATGCTAGCAGGAGGATACACGCAGGAAAGAGTACAAGAGGCGCAAATCCTGTACATGCTTGCATTGGAAGAACAGTCCGCGCAGGATGAATTTATCGAAACACTAGTTGGATGTTTTGCGGCCGAGCAAACAGATGAACAACTGGTGCAGAGCATAAATCAGACATTTGGATTGGAATTAAATGCCGAAGAATTTAGCGAGATTATGAATGGTATCCGTAGTGTAACCATTGTGACCAGTGATTATTATGACAAGACCACAAAGAACAATCTTGATCTAGTGAATTATGCAAAGCATGCAAAAGAAGCAGGCTGGGGATATGTATGGGGAACCTATGGACAGATATTGACCGAGAACAATCTGGAGTCCCTCATAACTCAGTACCCGGAGGACGTAGGTGACTACAAGGATTTTATAGAGCAGAATTGGTTAGGCAGACGAACAACAGACTGTGGTGGATTAATTAAAGGTTATATGTGGCTCAATGTAACAAACAATCAGATTGAGTATGGCACGAATGGTATGCCTGCCCTTAGAGCAGATGAAATATATGAGACTGCAACAGAGAAAGGCACCATAGATACCATACCGGAAATTCAGGGACTTGCAGTCTGGAAGTCTGGACACATCGGAGTGTATATAGGAAATGGAAAAGTAATAGAGGCCATGACGACAACCGTGGGAGTGGTTGAAACAGATTTGGCAGAGGGCGCATGGACACACTGGCTGAAGGTGCCAAGCGTTACGTATGTAGAAACGGAGGGATAAGATTGATAGACAAAATGATATTGGATATGGAGCAGCATCCAACATTGAAAAAGCACTATGAGAATGCGATGAGTGTATATGAACATTACTCTAGAAAAGCATTGGAAAATCATCAGGATGGGTTATATCGCATTGACTTAATGGATGTGTTTGCAGAGCCAGACAGTCAATATTTAACGAAAAGCTTATTGGAAGATATGATGCAGGAAAATCCTGCGTTTGAGCATGTAGAATTGATCGATGATGAATTGTTTATTACTGTTGCGAAGCAAACACAGGAGCCGATACAACCAATAAAAAAGCTGACATCTGAGGAAGTAGAAATTATGCTTGCAAAACACGTTTTATGGCTTCATGATGCGGGTGGCGAGCAGGCAGATTTTTCTAACTGTGAAATTTATGACATGGATCTAAAAAGTTATCGATTAGACCAAGCCATATTTAAAAATGCGGTAATCAGAAATAGCAGTCTGCGATGTGCAAATGTGCAAGGTGCAGATTTTGAAAATGCAACATTTGAGGTTTGCGATGTTTCGCATATCATTTCAGAAGATGCGAATTTCAAGGGGGCAAGTTTTAAAATCTGTGAAATGCAGGCATCAGTATTTAGAAACTGCAACTTAAAAGATGCGTCCTTTTTTCAAGTGTCGACTAGCGATTGTAGAATGCAGAACTGTTGCATCGAAAATGTAGAATTCAGAAATGATAAATCACAGAGAATCAGCTTGAATGAATGCAGTCGAGATGAAAGCGAATGGCAACAGGAAAATATGGATGTGGGAATTTCGATGTAAAAATAGGAGGCGATAAAGAGTATGAAAAAATCAGCAATTACAATTTCTTTTGATGAGGAAAAAACAACAGCAACTAGACTGTATATGAAACAGAAAAACATGAAACTGGAAGATGAACTTGTGAAGGCCATGGAAGTGTTATACACGAAATCGGTTCCTTCAGGAGTAAGAGATTTTATTGACATGAGAACAGGTGCGTTAATTGATGCCACACCAATAAAAGATAAAGGAAAGGGATGCTAAGATGTTAAGCTATGAAAAATTCAAAGAACTGGTAACGGAAAGACTGCCAGAACTGGTAAAGCAAGACTATCCGGATATTGAAATTAAAGAGAATCGTGTAGCAGGTCATAATCGTATTGAAGATACGCTTTTGTTTTCAAGGCACCATGATGGAATGGGTGTCGCACCAACATTATATTTTTCGAGACTGTATGGTGATTACGTTCAGAGTGGGGAATTTGAACAGTGCATACACCAATGTCATTTACAGTTGTGTGAAAGATTAGAATTTACGGAGGAAGTAAGGAAAGCGCTAAATGACCAAAGTTCATTGGACCATAGAGTTACATTCGAACTCATTCACACCGAACAGAACAAAGAATTTTTGAGTGATGTTCCACATCGAGAATTTCAGGATTTGTCTATCATCTACAATTGTAGTTTTAGAACAGAAAATATCGAGGGCAGAGCTTATGTGACAAATCGGTTGGCCGAATTAATGGATGTTACAGAAGAAGAGTTATATACATTGGCTTATGAAAACACAAAACGAGTTCATAAACCAATTGTCAGACCACTAGAGGATGTCTTGCTATATGCGATGTTTAAAGAACATGAAGGAATGAATTTGGAAGAAATTCCAGAAAGAGATGGAACATCATTAATCTCGCTTTATATGCTTACCAACTGTGAGGAAAAACGGGGCGCAGTATCTATGTTGTACCCAGAGGAGTTACAAAAACTCGCAGATAAACTGGATTCGGATTTGTATATACTTCCGGCATCTGTTGATATGGTACTTGTTACAAATACACAGGATCATACACCGGAAGGTTTGGCGCAAATTGTTTACGAAATGAACTGTGAGGCATTGGCGCTTGAAGATAGATTGTCTAATCAGATTTATCATTACGACCGACAGACACAAGAAATTTCTCTTGCGACCAATACAGGGCATACTATGCTTTCAAATGAACCGGATGTTCCGGAAAGTGATGTCGAACAAGAAGAGGAAGAAGGTATGAGTATGGGAATGGGAGTGTGACAAATGAATAAGGAACAAATAGTATATGGACTTATTAACACATTGCACAATCGTGAATTACTGGAAGATGTACCGCATCGTGAGTTTCATGATTTATCTATCGTGTACTATGAAGTGAAAATAGAAGATGATATACCATGCATATTTTTAATTTCAAATCAACAAGCAAAGGTGGAAGGATTGTCGGAAGAAGAATTATATGAATTAGCAAAAAAGAATACACCCGAAATAAGTTTGCCGCATGTACAATCAATAGCTGAATTTATAGAGGAGATTGGATATAGCAAAAAAATTGAGGCAACAGAATTGCCAGACAACGTGAGATATTTTATATCAAATGTGCGCCATAAACATGGTGCCATCGCAATTTTATATGAAAATGTATTAGATGAACTGGCACAAAAAGTTGGAACAGATTTGTATTTATTACCGTCATCTGTTCATGAATTTGTTGCAGTCTCAGTTGAAGGGGAAGATTTAGATAAACTTGAAGAGCAAGTCCATTATGTAAATATTACACGTGTAGAATTTAATGAGAGATTGTCTAATCAGATTTACCACTACAACAAAGACACAAAAGAAATTACTCAAGCAACGCACAGTCAATATGCTGCACTTGATTCAGTACGAGACAAATGGTTTGATGAACCAAATGGTATGACCTCTTCTGAAGGTGGTCTTCAAATGGAAATGTAGGAGGTGTGATATGAAGCGGGATAGAAAAAATCAGGTATTCGACAAAATGCTCTCATGGGTGTTTGAACATGTGAAAAATGATAAAGAACTGTTTCGAATTCTGCATGAAGAGTTTGGAATGACACAAGAAGAATTCCATGATAATGGCATTGACAGTCTCGATTATTTATTTGAAGCGCAGATGATAGATGATACGGTTGGGAAGATAGCAGCAATACACTTGCATCAAGATGGCGAGGATTATCATTTTACAAGTGAGTACAATAACACGTTCTTCAAGACGGCAAAATTGTATCAGAGATTCAGGGAACATGAAGATGAGAATCTTACAGTGGATACCATTGCACAAATGTACTTTGGAGCGCAACAATCTATTGAACCATTGACGTTTTCTGTATTAACAAATGCCATTGAACATGATGACAGAGTCAATGTGGTAATTAAAATTGACATGGATGAAGACATGATGAGTGTGCTAGATAAAAGCGGCGTGTGGAAGTCATATTGTTTGGATGATATCCTTCAAGCGCTTGGAGTGGTAGAACGTAATGCAGGACGCAAAGTGAACCAGTTTACTGACCGCATGTTTCGAGAACTTATGGAATGGAATGAAGTAGATGCTATTCAAAAGAATTCTAAAGTGGAAGAAGCAGAGACATCAGAGAATCAAATTCCCGCTATGTGACGAGCTGTGTGGCTTTTTGTGCCGCTTTGTTCAAAAAGTCGACAAAACCCTCGATGATGGCAGATAAATCGAAATTTGGGCGAATTTGGAGAAGTAGTGTGACAGTCAATTGTGGCTGTCTTTTTCTGTGCCAAAATGAGGGCATTTTGAGGCATTTTCGCAGGGTCGAAAATGAAGCAGGAGAAAGGGTTGGGGTTGCAATAGCACCCCTGCCCGACTCACATCGGACGGCAACGCCGACCGTTTCTAGGTTCTTGGCGATTTTAAAGGTCAAATTTTTAGGGTTCAGTATTGGACATCAGGAGTCATAGTAGGGGTCAAATAGAATAATAAGTGAGATGTTGCAAGGAAAAAGTGGGTGTCAGGAGAGGGGTTGAGAAGATGGAAGAGAATAAAAAAGGAGATCGTAGAAAATTTGCACTGTGGGCGCAGAATTCCACCTTGGATATGGTTAAGAAAATCTATAAAGAAGATAACTGTGTATCCCAAAGCGAGTTCATTGAAAAAGCAATTTTATTCTATTTGGGATATCTCTCTGCAGAGAATAACAAATCTTATCTGCCAAATATTGTGACCTCAACACTAAAAGGAATCGTAGCAGAAAGTGACAACAGGCAGAATCGTATGCTCTTTAAATTAGCAGTGGAGATGGCCATGATGATGAATGTTATTGCCTCAAGTCAGAACATTGACAAACTATCCTTGGAACGCCTTCGTGGTGAATGCGTGAAGGAAGTGAAGCGAACCAACGGAACATTTTCTCTGGATGATGCAGTGGATTGGCAGAAAGGATAGGCACTGATGCATGGCAAAACTGGTAACAAAATTTAAATATTTAAAGCCAAGTGAGGGACGAAATCTAGGTGGATATGTAAAATATATTGCCACTCGTGAAGGAGTCCACATGATAGATGACACCGGAAAACTAGCTCCGACTACAATGAAGCAGAAACAGTTTATCGAAAAACTGTTGAAAGATTTTCCAGACAGTCAAGAGATGTTGGAGTATGAGGATTATCTCAAGGAGCAAACGGTTGGAAATGCATCAGAATTTATTACTCGTGTGTTGGAAGACAATGCCTATGAAGTAATGAACACGAAAACCTATGCAGACTATATTGCAACCAGACCAAGAGCGCAGCGATTCGGTTCGCATGGTTTGTTTACAGATGACGGCGTTCAAGTAAAACTGAGTAAAGTATCAGAAGAATTGAATTTGCATGGTGGAAATGTGTGGACGGTTATTATATCGCTGAGACGAGAAGATGCAGAGCAATTGGGATTTAATGATGGAGTACGGTGGAGAGATATGCTCCGTACACAGACAGAAGCTCTAGCAACGAATTTAAAAATCCCAATGGAAAACTTAAAATGGTTTGCGGCCTTTCATAATGAAAGTCATCACCCACATGTGCATATGATTGCCTATTCCTCCGAGGAGCAGGAAGGATATTTGTCGAAAAAAGGAGTGTATAATCTACGCAAATCTTTTGCTAATGACATCTTCGCACAGGACTTATTGTGCCTATTCAAAAAACAGACAGAGTATCGGGATGAACTTCGAACGGAGAGCAGAGTCAAGGTAGAAGAAATCATAGCAGAACTAAATCAAGGAAACTATGACAATCCAAGGGTGGAAGAATTACTGTTGAAACTGGCTGACCGACTCTCGAAAACCAATGGGAAAAAGGTGTATGGATACCTGAAGGCAGACGTAAAAGCGATAGTAGATAGTATCGTGGATGAACTAGAAAAAGATCGTAAGGTAGCAGAACTCTATCATCTATGGTATGAGCAGACTGAGGAAATCAAAAGAACTTATACGGAAAACATTGACCCACGAGTGCCGCTGTCAAAGAATAAAGAGTTTAAAAGCATACGAAATGCAGTGATACAAGAAGCAATGCATATTGTGTCCGGTCAGTATGATGTAGATGTTGCTGATGAGCAGAAAGTGATGACCGATAAAATAGCATCAAATATAGAGCAGGTTGAACATCTTATGACAGAAGGGATTGCGTCAGAAGATATTGTGACAGAAACTATTGTAGCAGAGAGTGTTGTGGCAAAAGAAAGAGATACTGCGAATAAATATGGCAGACATGACAATCGAAATAAGGAAACATGGTGGACAGACCAGTATAAAGAAGCACGCTCTTTTTACTATGGAACAAAGGATATCCCATCAGATTATGATAAAGCGTACCTTCTTATGCAGGAAGAAGCGAACAAAGGAAACGGTCTTGCTATGCATGACTTGGCAAAGATGTACCTGCAAGGTCATGGGTGTGAGAAAGATGAGGAACTGGCACAGGAATGGTTTGAGAAAACCTATCATGCATTTATCAAAGAAGAATCCAAAGCAAGTAACAGTGATTACCTTCGATATCGCATCGGGAAGTTGTATTCCTTTGGATATGGAGTGGAGCAGGATTATCTCATGGCAGCAGAGTGGTATGAAAAGGCACTCCTGGCATTTAATCCATTTGCTGCGTATGCTTTGGGGAGTTTATACCATAGAGGACAAGGTGTGCAGCAGGATGATACCAAAGCATTCTCATTGTATTCCATGGCCGCTAAAAATCAACGATTTTCCAATGCGTATGCTGCATATGAGTTGGGGAGTATGTGTGAAAAAGGAATTGGCACGAAACAGAATCAAGAAGAATCACAGTATTGGTATGCTGTGGCATATAAAGGGTTTCTGAAAATCGAAGAAAACATGGCAGATGATAAGGTGTATTATCGTCTGGGACAGATGAATATGAATGGAGTTGGTACGAAGATAGATTATGAATTAGCTAAAGAATATTATGAAAAGGCGTTTGAATTAGATAATCTAGATGCCTTATATGGTCTTGGCAGACTCTATCTCAAAAAAGATTATGAGTATCGAGACAGAGAAAAGGCAATTGAGTATCTGACACAGGCAGCAGAGCAAGGACACGAATATGCACGAAAACTTTTGGAGTGGTTACGAAATAATCGGAGTCCGTCCGGAATGAGTGGAATGATAAATCTCATGTATCATATGAGCAGAATATTTGAGGATAAACTGGCGAAAGGACATCCATTGGAGAGAAGTGTTGATAGAAAGTTAAGAAGACAGATAGACGAAAAGAAACAGGCACAAGGCATCAAACAATAAAGCGAAAGGAGAAGTCATGGCAGGGTTTATATATTTTACAGAGGAACAAAAAGAACGGGTGCGAGAAATAGACTTAGTGGCATATTTAAAAAAGAATGGATACAAGCTAAAGAAAGCAGGGTCTGATTATGTATGGGAAAGTCCTCAAGGAAAGGTTTCGGTACGAGGAAATCGGTGGTATCACCAATATGATAAAGAAGGCGGCTATGTGATTAGTTTTTTTGAGCGTTTCTTTGACATGAGTTTTCAGGAAGCAATGCTAATGCTTTTGGAGGAACAGGGTATCCGCTATGAACCGACAGAGGAAGATAAAAAGGAAAAGAAGGCCTTTGAACTTCCAAAAGCAAACGGAAGCATGAGAAGAATCTATGCGTATCTTCTAAAAGAACGATATCTGGACAGAGATGTAATTCAACATTTTATTCATAAAAAGTTACTTTATGAAGATGAAAAATATCACAATGCTATCTTCGTGGGTGTGGATGAAGAAGGAATCCCAAGACACGCTCACAAACGAGGTTCTAGTGGCAAGAGTGGGTACAAGGGAAATATCGAAAGTAGTAATCCGGATTATAGTTTTCATTATCTTGGAACAAGTAACAAGATATTTGTGTTTGAGGCACCCATAGATATGCTTTCGTATATATCACTTCACAAAGAAAACTGGAAAGAGCATAACTATGTGGCTCTCTGCTCGGTAGCACCACAGGCACTAATTTATATCTTGAAAAACAATCCACACATCACAGAAGTGCATCCCTGCCTGGATCATGATAAGGCAGGAATAGAAGGGGACTATCGGATTGCAGAAGTAGTCAGAGAACTAGGGGAATATCGAATCAAACCGGAACTTCCTCAGTACAAAGATTGGAATGAAGGGTTAAAAGCAATCAACGGAATAGAGCCGATTGTAGCAGTAGAGCATCCCGGACTCGTAGAGATGAAGAAGTTGTGTGCAGAGATAGTAGAGGGAACTGACGGAGTGAAAATCAAAAATCTTTTAGAGCATTTCGAAACCAGATTTAAAAATTTAACAAGTATTTCGTTGACAGATGACGAAAGGTTATCGGAGCAGTCCTATGAATTATCATGGATTGCTTTTTTGCTTGGTCGAAATAAATTAGAATCCATGGAAAAGAAGTACACCTTAGAAGAGTATTCTAAAATGCTATATCAATTATATCCACCGCACAAGGACAATGTGGGGTATCGGACACGCATATCGGATATGCGAGAATGCTTGTCGGAAGTGCTGCAAGTTTATAAGAATGATGACATCATAACAGAGTCCGAACAGATGAAGAACATTAAGAAGGTGATGCAATTATCCGTAGATTGTCTTCGGTTTTATATGTATGCAGAAAATCAGATACAGGAGCAGATACGAAAGCAGAAAGAGGGTGAAGGACAATGTCAAATGTCTCAAACCTAATTTTAATCGGTGCTATTATGTTCGGCGTTTTGGGTGGAGTAACGTTGTTGTCACACATTTATAGTCTGAATAATATCAAGTCCAGAACTGTTGGAGATGGACAACACGGAACAGCGAGGTGGGCTACGAGTGCACAGATAAAAAAGACCTATAAACATCTTCCGTTTACCCCGGAGCGATGGCGCAAACAAGTACAAAAAGGCAAAACAGCAACCACACCGGATGGGAAAGAACTGCCTCAAGGAATCGTGGTTGGTAGAACAGGGCGAGCGGGGAATACAACCGCAATGGTGGATACTGATGACGTACATGCACTGATGATTGGTGCTGCTGGAGTTGGAAAAACTGCTTATTGGTTATATCCATGTATCGAATATGCCTGTGCATCCGGAATGAGTTTCCTATCCACAGATACTAAAGGTGATGTCATGCGTAACTATGGTACAATTGCAAAAGAGTATTACGGATATAATACTTCAGTAATCGACCTTCGAAATCCGACTAGGTCAAACGGAAACAATCTATTGCATCTGGTAAATAAATATATGGACCTGTACCAAAGAAATCCAAGTGAACTCGCCTACAAAGCAAAGGCAGAAAAGTATGCAAAGATTATTTCAAAGACCATTATTTTATCTGGAGCAGACTCATCAAGCTTCGGTCAGAACGCATACTTTTATGATGCGGCAGAAGGATTATTAACTGCAACAATATTGTTGGTGGCAGAGTTTTGTGAACCGGGGAAAAGGCATATTGTATCAGTATTTAAGATTATTCAGGAACTGCTTGCACCGTCACAGAAGAAAGGAAAAAATCAATTTCAACAGTTAATGGAAATGCTTCCAAACGACCATAAAGCAAAATGGTTTGCGGGAGCTGCACTAAATACGGCAGAACAGTCCATGGCGTCGGTTATGAGTACTGCACTATCCAGACTGAATGCATTCTTAGATTCCGAACTAGAGCAGTTATTATGTTTTGATACAGAGATAGATGCAGAAAAGTTTTGCAGTGAGAAGTGTGCTATCTTTCTTATTATGCCGGAAGAAAACCCAAACACCTTCTTTATGATTTCTCTAATCATACAGCAATTATATCGAGAAATACTTGCAGTGGCAGATGAGATGGGAGGCAAGCTAAAGAATCGTTGTGTGTTCTTCTGTGATGAGTTCGGCACGCTACCGAAGATAGAATCGGCAGAGATGATGTTCTCCGCATCACGAAGCAGAAGGTTACAGATAGTACCAATCATTCAATCGTTTTCGCAATTAGAGAAAAACTATGGAAAAGAAGGAGCCGAGATTATTATTGATAATACGCAACTCACCATCTTTGGAGGATTTGCTCCAAACAGCACGTCTGCAGAAGTATTATCAAAATCTCTTGGCAGCAGAACAGTATTATCGGGTTCCGTTAGTAGAGGAAAGAATGACCCATCACAAAGCCTTCAGATGATAGAGCGTCCACTCATGACACCGGATGAACTTAAGAGCATGCCAAAAGGTCAATTCGTTGTTATGAAGACGGGATTTTATCCGATGAAGGTGAAACTCAAGTTGTTCTTTAAATGGGGTATTCAATTTGAAGAAGAATATGCTGTAGCAGAGCATGGAAACAGAAGAGTGGCTTATGCAGAAAAGCAGGAGATTATAGATGGCATTCGAAATAAGTATCAATCAGAATGGCTAGAGGAATCAGAAATACCCCCAAATGCATATCCAATGGGTGGTCAGCAACAGACAAGAACACAGCTACGAACCACGCCAAAGAGTTATCGTGAGGTGAACCGTAATGGGTAGATTCGACAAAATATACAAACAAGATTTACCACACCGAGCAGTCGCTGTCTATTGTTATTTGTATGAACGGGCAAATGAGAATGGAGAATGTTGGCCGGCAATTGATACCATTGCTTGTGAGATCAAACTATCAAGGTCAACTGTAAAACGTGCTATTGCAGATTTAAAGAGGACAGGATTCATTGAGACTGAGCAACGATATCGTACAAAGGGCGGGAAAAGTAGTTTGATGTTTTTGATAAAATAAAACACCAAGGGGGACCTATGCCCTCTTGGTGGACTGTGGTATGGTTCACAGTGGACCATCTAGTGAACTACCCACTTGAAGAATATTACAACAGAAAGAATAAACCTCAAAAGTAAATCTATACTTCTGAAATACATTCCATCAATAATATCTATTTCAATTCGCCTTGTTGTGATTCGTGTTGTGCAATAGCGCGTCTAATAATATATAATACCTCGCTGTTGATAGAACGACCATCGTATTCAGCAAGACTTTTCAGTTTCCTATGAGTTTCTGAATCGATTCGTAAGCCCAAATGTTTATCTTTATCCATAAAAAATCCTTTCCAACTATAAAAAGTACAAAATAAGTTCTTATGTAGTACATTTTAAGTACGAAGGATGTTACAATGTTATAAATGGACTTATTTTAAGTCCACAAAATTTGAAAGGAGTGTTCTAATTTGGAAAGTGTGCAAAAAACAATTCGTTATTATCATGTTCGGAAAGGTGTAGTATGGTTATTAATTGTATGTTTAATCATAATTTCAGCTTCTTGTTATCATCGCGACAAGTTATATAAACTATGGCTTGAATCTGCTGGCAAAGAATACGTTACATATGCAGAAGTAAAATCGAAATTGACTGACACCATGAATTGCCAACTATGCGGAAAACAAGATAATAGTATGATGAACTATTATAGCAAGTTTAATACGCTAGGCATTATTACTCTTAATGATTGGAATATCCTAGAACTTGCAACCAGTGTTCATGATGAAAATGGTGTGAAGATTGATAATCATTCAGGAACGAGAACTGGTTTGGGGACTACTAAGGAGTATCATTATGAGACTAGTAGTATACCAAGTAAAGGAATTGCAGAAATCAATATCTCATTTTCAGAAGAGGTTCAACCAAATGTAGCAAGCCTTCAAAAACAATTGTGTCAGGAATGTTTGGATGGGATATTAGAAACATTAGAATTTGATAAGTGGAAGCGTGAAAAGAAAGAAGCTATGCCATTATGTCTTATTGATTTTCAAACAATGAAATTATACTCGTTGCAACCATTAACTCAAAAAATCTATATGGATAAGTATTATATAAAGTCACAAAGGAATGAAAATACATTGCAAGTAGAAGTAATACTAACAAATTAGTAAAAACGAAAACAGGATGGGTGCATCCTGTTTTGGGTTAAGATGACTGGTCGTTTGAAATCTCGTGAACAGATCCATCTATATTTTTTGTGATTTTTTTTCTGTGATTCTCTCTCCACTCACTTGGGGTTACGTTTTCCATTCTTTTAAACATGCGATAAAAAGAAGTTGGATTCAAATAACCTACAAGTTGTGAAATGTTGTTTGTTGAGTGTTCGGTTGTACTCAGTAAGTGTTTTGCATGTTGAAGGCGAACTGACGTGAGATAATCTGACACGTCAGATTTAGTGTGCTTTTTAAAGATTCGAAACAAGTAGCTTCGGCTAATATTTAAAGCATCACAAATGTCTTCAACCTGAATTGGTTTGTAATAATTAAATTGTATGTATTCTTGGGCCCTTTTTAAATGTATCTGAGAACTGTCAGCAGTTTCTTCCGGTGAATCACTTGTGTTAATTGTAGATGGCATTAAAGGATATAAGAATTTAAACAAGTGCTCTAGTCCCCATATGTCCGGATTGTCGATTTTGCCCATTTCATAAGCGGCTTTCACAATGAGTTTTGCGAGGGAATCGTCTTTCATTTTACGTGTGAAGCGTCCTTTTTTAAAATAGGTTCGTTCTACCAATTGCTTGGCGAGTTCTCCGTTAAAAGCAAAATAGTAATATTCCCAAGGTGTTTCATCATCAGCTGTGTAAATAGCTAGTTGTTTAGGTCTGATTAAAAACGAATCAAGAGCGGAGAGTTTGTAAATTGAGCCGTCAACATTTAGGGTACCGCTCCCTGCTTTAATAAAATGCAACAAGTAAAAATCACGGTAATTAGTATATTGATAATTAGGCTTGCATCTTTCCCAACCCAAGTGAACAAGGTATAAGTGCTTGTTGGAAAATGATTCTAACGAATAGTGAGAAAAATCAGGTAATTTGTTTTGTTCCATAATAAGCCCTCCTTCTTTTGGGGCTATTTTAACACGAAACGGATGAGCTGACAACAAAATGTTATTAGTCGGAAAATGAGTATAAATAGAAAATTGACGGAATTATTTGGAAAATTCATACAAAAATGTTAAAGATAACCACTAATTGAAGGGGAGCGGGCATTTATAGTAAAATAAATGCGTGCAAAATAGGCAACGAAATGTAAGTGGTATGAAACGTGGTGTAATTGATGAAAAATAGGCGAGTATGTTTTAATGATGATAGTAGTAAAATGGCGAAGGTGTGAAAGTGTTTATTCGTCTATTTTGAAAGAAGAATTTGGAGAGTTGGAGACTAATAACAATCTGTACCAATATGGGCGGTAGAGTAGGAGGTTATGATGTAAATGAAAAACAAAAAAATCAGCAAATTAATAACCAAAAAGATTTTCAGTTTGTGTAGATATGTATTTTTTATTGCGTTTAGTTTTATCGTATTATATCCATTTATCTACATAGTAATCAATTCGCTGAAAGGGGTTTCGGATTTTACAGACCCGGTTGTGCAGTGGGTTCCAAAAGAAATATATTTTGGAAACTTCCCATTAGCTGCAAAAGTATTTGATATTTGGAAGAGTGTTGGAAACACATTAATAATTGAAATTCTTGCATCACTCCTTCAATTTTGTTCTTGTGCAATAGCAGCATACGGTTTGGCGAGATTTGATTTTAAAGGGAAGAAAATATTACTTGGGATAATGATTGTGAACATCTTGGTGCCTCCGATGATGATTATCACTCCGAGTTATGTTAACTACAGTTGGATGAATATTGTCGACACACCATGGGCGTTCTATCTTCCATCCATTTTTGGTGTTGGTTTAAAAGGGGGATTTTTTATTTTTATATTCACCCAATTTTACAAGAAGTTGCCAAAAGAGTTGGAAGAGGCTGCGTGGGTAGATGGCGCGGGTCCGTGGAGAACTTTCTTTAGTATTGCAGTTCCGAATTCGGGACCGGCAGCTATAACCGTGTTGCTTTTCTCAATTGTATGGCATTGGAATGATTTTTACTTAGCACAAATGTTTAATTCAAACAATCCGACATTTAGTGTGGCAATAAATAACTTTACGGAAAATACTGTAGCGGCGGCGTTGGGCGTGGATCAGGCACTCGGAAAGTCATTAGCTGTTCCAATACTATTAGCAGGCTGTTTGCTTTTTGTAATACCGTTAGTTGTGTTGTATGCATTTATTCAAAAGAAATTTATAGCAAGTGTTACAACCAGTGGAATCACTGGATAAATAAGAGGAGGAATAAAAACATGAAAAAGATTCAAAAAAGATTATTGGCACTCGTATTAGCTACAGTCATGGCATTGGGATGCGTAGCATGTGGAAATGGAAAGCAAGGTGGAGATGAGAAAAATCCGTCCCAAGGAGGAGCGGGAACAGGCTCTAGTTGGGAACAAGTTCTTGCGAACATGCCGGCAGAGTTAAGAGGAACTACAATTACAGTTTACAATTGGAATCCGATCACAGAATATCCAGGTGGAGCAACTGCTATTAAAGAGTTTACAAATTTAACTGGTATTGAAGTAGAATGGAAAACTGAAAGTTTTGAAACTTATTTGTCAAAACTAGGTTCTATGGTAGCTAGTGGAAAAGATGTGCCAGACGTAGCTCGTTTACGTTCACCATTAGTATCGAACTTTATTTCTATGCAACCAATTACAGCAACGGGATTCGATTTTTCGGATGATGCATGGGACAAGTGGGCTATGGATGCTTATACCGTAAATGGCAAAACATATGGTATGACTTTGGCAGATACTCATTTAGCAACTCCGGGAGTAATTTGTTACAACAAATCATTAATTACGAAATATGATTTGGAAGATCCATATACACTTTGGAAGAATGGTCAGTGGACATATGATAAGTTTGTTCAAATCATGAAAGATTTCAAAGCAGAAACGAATGCAGACTATGCATGTTCTTACAATGATTATTCGGAACTTACATCAATGTTCGGGGTATCAGGTCCGATAACATATGATGGTACTCAATATGTAAGTAATATAAAAGATAGCAAATTTGTAAATGCAACTCAAAAAGTTGTGGACCTAAAAAATACAGATTATTTATTGACAAAGTGGGCACCAGAAGAATTTGACCAAGGTAAGATTTTATTCTGGGCAGGATCTGCAATATATTCGCGTAGACAAAATTCATACTTTGAAACATTAAAGAGTGCAGGCTCAATGCAAATTGTTCCATTCCCTACTGTGGAAGGAGAGGAAGAATATGTGATGTTCTCTGAATTGGAAGCGTATGGTATTCCTAAAGGAGCTGACAATGCAGAAGCAGTGCCATATTTCCTTCGTTTCTTCTTAGATAGAACAAACTATGATTTAACATCTTTCTTTAGTAGTAACCAAGCTTTGGAAGTTTATGATCATTGCATGAGCGTAAAGAATAAACAATGGACCACATTGTATGGTAAAGAATACAAGTTCTATGATAGTTCTGAAGAACAAGACGAATTTACAAAGGGATTAACAGATGCAACAGGAGCACAAGTTCTGAGTGTGCTTGACAGTACGGCTGCTGTTATAGAACAAAGAGTTAAACGATATAACGAACAACTTGATGCTTTGAGTGAATAGTAATCGTAGTATCGGAGGAGAAGGGCTATGAATAATAAGTGTGTACAATACATGGCTATATTGACGATAGCGCTTACACTTGGTTGTCTTGCAGGATGTGCAAGTACAAATGAAGTCAATGGGGAAATAACCTATGAATCAGAAGTAATCATACCAAGAGATGATGCAAGTGAAGTGCGAATGGAAGGAAACCGAGCAAATATAATGAATCCAATTGTTGGCGGAGCTGAAGAAAAAGCAGAAAAGCGACGTACAGAGATTGTGAGTTCAAAGGATAAACTTACGATAAAAGGAAAAAAATACTATATTTCACCAGCTGGGGATGATTTGAATGATGGACTGAGTGAGAAAACTCCGTTTCGTTCGTTAGATGTTTTGAGTTGGTTGTCGCTTTCAGAGGGCGATGCAATCTTGTTTGAGAGAGGTTCTGTGTACAGAGTAACTGAACCGATTCTTGTAAAAGATGGTGTTACTTATGGTGCTTATGGAGAAGGGGAAAAACCATGTATTTATGGTTCGCCACAAAACTATGCAGATGCGACCATATGGCAACCGAGTCGAATGAAAAACGTTTGGAAAATAGATTTTGGATATGGCGATGCAGGTAATATCGTATTCAATCATGGTGAATATGTAGGAATAAAGAAGATGTCAGGGCTCAATCAGTTAGAGAAAACTGGTGATTTTTATCACAATGAAACAGACGGTATTCTTTATCTTTATTGTGAGGAAGGAAATCCGGGAAAGGTATACAAAGATATAGAAGTTTCGCCAAAGTCTTCATTATTTAGTTTAGACCAAGGTGTGTCAAATGTAACTATTGATAATCTTTGTATGAAATATGTTGGTGAATTTGCAATAAATGGAATTCATAACAATAAAAATATTACAGTGACCAATTGTGAAATGGGTTACATAGGCGGCTCTAAATTGAGCTTGGCAGTCAGATATGGAAATGCAATTCAGTTTTGGAACGGAACACAGGATACGACAGTAAGGAACTGTTGGATATATCAAGTATATGATACAGCGATTACGTTCCAGGGAACAAGCAAGGACGCATACACAAATATTAATTTTTCAGACAACTTGCTTGAATACAACGACATGGACATAGAAATCTGGGATAACGGAGAAAACTTTACTATTGATAATTTGGTGATAGAAAACAATTTACTTCGCTATTCAGCACAAGGCTGGGGAACTAGAATCGAAGACTCTGGTAATCGAGGCGGTGCAGCCGGATTCCAATTCATACTTGGAAATTGTGTGTCATGCAGTGCAACACTAAAAAACAATGTTTTTGACTGCCCGGCATATGAATCTGTGGATATTACAACACCTAAATCTAATTTTAATTTTGATATTGAAGGAAACTCTGTTTATATCAATGGTGATTATCGTGCGAACGAAAATGCAGTTCGCTTCGGTGGTCTTGTAGGAGGAAAGTCTCCGGATAGTTTTAAAGCAACTGGACAGTCAGAACTTGAAACGGCTTTCAAGAAATTTGATAAAACTGCTACAGAAATCAAATGGCTCCAGTAGTTCTCATGAGGAGGGAAACATAATTGAAAAAGTATTTGGCATCATTCTTATGCATTATTCTTGTTTTATCTAGTTGTTTTGTTGTGACTAATGCAACAAATACTGGAGAAGATACAAATCAAGAAGAAGTACAAGAAGAACTAATAATTGAGCAGGATGATGGAACATATGCAGAATATTTAGAAACATATGCAACATCTCCAATGGCATCAGAAGACATTGAAGTAGAACTTAATAAGTCACTTTCGTTAGAACCACTTACTTTTAATGTGGAAGCTCCAAAAGATGGTTTTTATCATGTGGGAATGTCGTATATGGCAGTGGATGATGCCATGGGTGATTTGGAAGTCGGAATGATGATTGATGATATCTATCCATACACGGCAGCTAAAGACTATGTGTTTCCACGCATGTGGAAGGATGCGGCAATAGAAAATAACGTGGACGATTATGGCAACGAATTTTCAGCACAACAAATACCATATGATGATTATTATTTCAACATTACAGCAAATGGAAACTCTGAACAAGGCGAAGATTATTTAGTGCATCTTTCAAAAGGGATTCATCAAATAACTCTTATAGCTGTCAAAGGTAATATGAAAATTGAGAAGTTTACTTTTGTAGCACCAGAGCAATTAGAAAAGTACAATGCACCATCTGAGTCGGATTTATTGTATTCGGGGAAACCGATTGTGTTAGAAGGTGAAGATGCGGTAATTAAATCAAATTATTTCTTGGCAGGTAAAGCAGATACTTCATCTGTAAATGTCACACCTCATAATGCAAAGGTTAATGTAATTAACTATATAGGGGGCGGAAACTGGAAACATTCCGGAGATACGATTGTTTGGGAAACACCAGATTTGGAAGAGGGATATTATCAACTGGGATTTTCATTCCGTCAAAACCAAGTGATTGGTGGAAAGACTTATCGAACCTTAACAATAGATGGAAAAACTCCTTTTGAGGAGGCTAAAACAATCGGGTTTACCTATGATGATGATTGGCAACAGAAAATATATTCTGACAAAAATAAAACTCCATATTTGGTATATTTATCAGAGGGAAAACATGAAATTGCTTTAGAAGTAACATCGGGTGAAACTTCTGAAGTGCGTACAATCTTAATGGATGCGGTAGCAGCAATAGGAGATTTGTATATTGACATTACTGTAATTACAGGCGAAAAAGTAGATACATATAGAGATTACGAATTATTCAAACAAATTCCAGATATGGAAGAACGTTTAAAAACAATGCGTACACAATTAAAAGATGCGGCGCAATTACTTCAAGATATAACCGGAGAAGAAAGTGGTTCCAATTATTCAGTTATCATGAATATGGTAGAAGTTATTGACCAAATGCTCGATAACAAATATGAAGCTCATCGTTATAAGCAATACTATTATGATACATATTGCTCGGTATCATCGGTGCTTCAAGATTTGAGAAATATGCCACTTGATTTGGACAAAATTGTGCTTACTCAATCAGGTGAAAAAGAGCCATTTGAAAAGGTCGGCTTTTTTGAAGGAATTTGGTTTGGAATCATGCGTTTCTTCATGTCGTTTATTAGAGATTATAATGGCGTTTCTAGTTCATCAGATGCAGACAGCATAACAATATGGGTAAACTGGGGACGTGATCAAGCACAAGTATTGAGTTCATTGGTAAAACGTTCATTTACTCCAAACAGTGGAATCAACGTAAATATTCAGTTAACCAATGCAAGCATTATTCAAGCAACTTTGTCGGGAAATGGACCTGATTGTATATTACAACATTCAAGGTCTGAACCGGTAAATCTTGCTATGCGAGGCGTTTTATATGATTTGAGACAATTTGACGATTGTGATGAAGTTCTAGAACAATTCCAAGACGGGGCGGAAATTCCATATTGTTATAAAGATGGTCTTTATGCTTTGCCGGATACACAATCGTTTTACATGATGTTTTATCGGAAAGATATTTTTAACGAATATAATCTGAAGGTTCCGGAAACATGGGAAGATTTCGAAGAAACATCAAAATTACTTATGAGACACAACATGTCAGTCTGGTTACAAAATACACCAGCAACAAACAACGTACAGGTAAATGCTGGAGTTGGAAGCAATAATGTATTTCCAAGTTTGCTTTTACAAAGAGGTTTATCTCTATATTCAGAAGATGGCAAGAGTACAACGTTATTGTCGTCGGAGAGCATGGAAACCTTCGAGTACTGGACAAATTATTATACGAAATTAAAACTACCGATCACACAAGATTTTTACAATCGTTTTCGAGTAGGTACAACCCCTATGGGTATTATGCCTTACACATTTTATACAACATTAAAGACAGCAGCACCGGAAATAGACGGACTTTGGGGAATGACAGAAATACCGGGAACTGTTCGCGAAGATGGAACAATTTCTCACATATCTTCCGGCGGTGGAACGGGATGTGCAATTTTACAACAGTCTGACAACCCAAAAGCAGCATGGGAATTTTTGAAATGGTGGACTTCTGCCGATACACAGAGAACATTCTCTAATGATGTAGAATCTATTCTTGGTCCATCTGGTAGAGTTGCACTTGCAAATGTTGAGGCTATTTCTGGATTAGAATGGGATGACGGAGCAGTAGACGAGTTGCTGAATGCATGGTCAAATGTAGTAGAAATTCCAGAATATCCAGGAAGTTATTATGTATCAAGATCTATATATCAGGGATTTTGGAACGTTGTAAATGACCAACAGAATCCAAAAAATATGCTTATGAGATATGGAAAAGAAGCAGATCAAGAGATTGAACGAAAGTGGTTACAATATCAAGAACGTGGGAAATAAGGAAAGATTGGTCTGAGAGGAGCAGTAAAAATGATGAAAAGAAACGAAAAAAATAATTCTTACAAGAAAAAATTGTCACAAGAAGATAAAACATTTTATTTAATTTTACTTCCATTTTTAGGCACATTTTTCTTGTTTAATATTTTGCCGGTACTAGCTTCTATGGGATTAAGTTTTTTTGATTATGATATGGTATCAAAACCTATTTTCATAGGTTTTGATAACTATATTCGTATGTTTACAGAGGACCAAGTCTTTTGGAAAGTTGTTGGAACAACGTTGCGATTTGCAATCATTGCGGGTCCGGTTAGTTATCTGTTGGCATTTTTCCTTGCTTGGATGATTTGCGAGTTTTCTACTCCAGTTCGAGTTTTTTTGACATTTGTATTTTATGTTCCGGCATTGGTTGGTAATGGGTATTTTATTTGGCAGCTTCTGTTTTCAGGAGATAGTTATGCATACTTAAATAACTTACTAATTAGCTTTGGATTTATAACCGAGCCAATACAATGGTTTCAAGATACCGAATACAACTTCATTGTAATTATGATTGTGCAATTGTGGATGAGCATGGGTGTCTCTTTCTTGGCAAACATAGCTGGTCTTCAAAATGTAGATACTGAACTTTATGAAGCTGGAGTTGTTGATGGTATTAAAAACAGATGGCAGGAACTTTGGTTTATTACATTACCGTCCATGAAAAACATCTTGTTGTTTAGTGCAGTTATGCAAATTCAATCAGTATTTTCAATCAGTGCAGTTATACAAACATTGGCAGGCTATCCAAGTGTAAATAATTCAGTGGATACTTTAGTGAGTTATATATCTGATGTTGGAACAGTTAGATATGAAATGGGATATGCATCAACACTATCTGTTTTCTTGTTCTTAATGGTATTAATAGTCCGTTATGTAATCGGCGGATTATTAAATCTTGTAGGCAAGAGCGATCGATAATTAGGTGGAGGTGACTTATGAAAATAAATGTCAATAACTATTGGAAAAAGAGATGGAAAAACGATAGACCATCATATAGAAAGCATACCCGAACAAAGGCAGGGAATTTCTTTTATTTCTCTTTTTTGATATTAGGTGGTTTATTTATGGTGTTTCCACTGTTTTATTGTGTGATTACATCGTTAAAACCATTAGAAGAATTATTAATATTTCCACCTAAATTTTGGGTATCAAGACCAACATTAGAAAATTTTAGAGTGTTACCGGCACTTTTAAGTAATCTACAAATACCGATATCAAGATATGTGTTTAATAGTATTTTTATTGCTGCCTTATCTACATTCTTCAGTGTGATAGCAGCATCTTTAGCAGCTTTTACTTTTTCAAAATCTAAAGTAAAAGGGAAGAAAGTATTATTTACAATTGTTCAAATGATGTTGTTGTATAACTCGTTTACTTTGGCAGTGCCACAGTATTTGATTTTTAGCGAGATGGGAATTATAGATACCTATTGGGTTTACATACTACCAGCAATCCCATCTTCAATGAACTGTTTCCTTATGAAACAGTATATGGATGTGAGTGTACCTGATGCGTTGCTTGAAGCAGCTAAAATCGATGGCGCAGGAGTTCTCACAGCTTATTGGAAGATTGTAATGCCAATTTTAAAACCGGCATGGATGACTTCATTATTATTCTCATTCCAGGCAATGTGGACGGTTGTACCATCAGGAACAATATTTAGTGAAGAATTAAAAACATTGCCTTATGTGATGAGTTCTGTTGCAACAGCGGGTATTGCAAGAACTGGTAGTGCAATGGCGGTAACTGTACTTTTGATGATTCCGCCGATTGTTGTCTTTATGTTTACGCAAAGTAATGTACTGGATACCATGAGTACATCAGGAATTAAGTAAGGAGTTTTTGATGATGAATTGCAAGAAAATAATTACATTATGTCTTGTTTTAGTATTGTGTATAGGAGTGCCACTACAATCAAAAGCTGCTCCAACGAATAGTTATACGCGAATAGACGTACCGGGCGGTTCGACAAAACTTCAGTTAACAAGAGAAATGTATACTGCAGAGAAGACAATCACGGCTTCTTCATTAGGATTGGAAAACAGTTTCGAAGGAATTACGGATATCCATTGTATGCAAGATGGAACCATTCTTTTGCTTTGTGGAGGCAGTTCCAGACTAATTAGAATTAATGCAGACTATACGCTTAGAGATGAAATTACTGTTGTAGCTGAGAGTGGTGAAGCTGTTAATTATACCGGAGCAAAAGGTGTATACAGTGATAGTGAAGGCACAATCTATATTGCAGATACAATGAATGGAAGAATATTGGTGTTAAACGCTGAGGGAAAAGTAGTAAATACATTAAAAAAACCTGTATCTAATTTAATACCAGATGATTTTATGTATCAACCTGTATCAATTACAAAAGATTTACACGGGTACACATATATTTTGAGTCAGGGATGCTATTATGGAGCATTGCTTTATTCCCCAGACGATACATTCTTAGGATTTTATGGCGCGAATACTGTAAAGAGTTCAGCATTGGATGCCCTTACATATCTATGGGAGCGATTAACAAGTAATGATGCAAAAAAGGCTGCATCCACGAGAACGTTACCGTATTCGTTTGTAGATTTCGATTTTGATTCAGAAGGATATATGGTTACCTGTACAGATAATACAGGAGATGCTGAAGGCAAATCGAATGGAGTAGGACAGATTAGAAAAATCAGTCCTAACGGAGAAAATATATTATATAAGAGAGAATTGAAGAAAGGTTCCACCTCTTCCGCAAATTTCAATTTCTTGGAAGAAGAGGTAGTGTTTGAAGAAGAAACAGGAAGTCTTACATATCGTCCACAGAAAGTAGTATCTGTGGCTGTTTCGGAAGATGATTTTATCTATGCATTGGATAATACAAACGGAACCATTTATATATATGATGATGAATGTAATCTGTTATCAGCATTTGGTGGCGGATTGAATAATGGAAATCAAAAAGGTGTATTTAAAACACCAGTTGCATTGACAGTATACGGAGAAACATTGCTTGTAGCGGATTATGACAACCAAAGTTTTACCGTTTTTGAATCGACAGAGTATGGACGCGTGTTACGTAGTGCCCAGAGATCACACTTGGATGGTGATTATAGCGAAGCGAAAGAATCATGGGAATACGTATTGGCAGCCGACAGTGGCAATCAGTTAGCGTTACGCGGGCTAGCAATGATCTTTTATAACGAAGGAGATTTTGAAACCGCACTTAACCTTGCGGAGCAAGCATATGATTATGCTACGTATGACTTGGCATGGCAGGCAATCCTATCAGAATGGATAGGAGACCACTTTGTGCATATCTTGTGCGTGATTTTGCTGGTGGTATGTATGGTTGTGGCCGCTGTATTGATTTTACGAAAACGTGGAAAAAAATTGATAAATAACGAGAATTTCAAGGTTATGTTAAATGTACCGTTCCATCCGTTTTTGTCATATACAGATGTAAAGTATCATGGAAAAACATCATGGCCAATAGCGATTGTAATAACAATCTTGTTTTATGTGAGTTCAGTAATGAATGTAACACTTTCAGGATTTTTATATACGGACGTAACAATGGGAGAATATAATTCGTTATTCACATTAGCATCAACAGCAGGACTATTAGTGTTATGGGCGGTATGTAATTGGTTAGTATGTTCAATGCTTGGTGGTATTGGAAAATTTAAAGAAATATATGTGGCAACGTCGTATGCATTGGTACCGATGATTGTGTATTCATTTATTCAAGTGTTGTTGTCTAATTTCTTACCACTTTCTATGTCTGGAATATTAAGTGGTTTAGAAACAGCAGTGCTACTTTATACATTCTTTTTATTGAGTATTGGAATGATTATTGTTCATGAATATGATTTCTTTAAATTCCTTTGGACGGGATTAGTAACAATTGCAATGATGTTATTGGTAGTATTCGTATTATTTATGTGTGCGATTATGCTAAAACAATGCGGTTCGTTTTTCTATTCTGTCTATGAAGAAATAATATATCGATAATGGAGGTGGGAGAATGAAACATAGAAAAATAGCATTAAGTCTACTTTTTGTGTTGTTGTCTATGGCTATGTTGACTGGATGTAAAAAAGAAAAAACTGAATCAAATTATAACAGTCAAGTAAACGTGGAGAATGTCCCATCACAAGTAGTTGCTTCTAATTCAAAATACGAACTTAGTTGGGATGATGAGGCAAAATGTGTGTTATTGAAAAGTAAGGATACAGGAGAAACTTGGTCAGACATTTTGTATGATGCGTATTTGGAAGGTAGCACTAGTGCAAATGCAAAATCTGCAATTACGGTTACTGTTGTAAATGAAACCAATTTAACATGGGAAACAATTCCATGTAATGCTGAGTTAGGTCAAAATGGCAAGATGACCTGTGAAAAAACAGATAATGGTTTATTAGTAACTTATTATTTTGAACGGTTCGAAATTGCAATTCCTGTAGTTTATGAACTGCGTGACAATTCACTTGTTCTTTCCGTTGATGGCTCGAAGATTCAGGAGGGAGACACAGTATATAAACTCGTGTCAGTAGGATTGGCACCGTATTTATGCTCTGCAACAAATTCAAATGATAATAATTATTTATTTGTTCCTTCCGGTCAGGGTGCTTTGATGTATACGCAACAGGATGCAGATGGAACACGTAAGTATTCTGGCGAAGTATATGGAACAGACGCAGCAAGAAAGTTGTTAAAAAGCACTACGGAAAATGAAGAAATACGATTACCTGTTTTTGGGGCAAAAGATGGAGATACAGCTGTATTGGGTATTATTGAACAAGGAGCTGAGACAGCATTCATTGAAGCTCAAGCCGGATATGCAAGATTAGGATATTCGCAGGTTGGAGCTACGTTCTATTTTAGAGGATATGATACTTTCCGTCATGGGACATATGCAACAGGTAATGCTGTAACGACTCGTACATCAGAAGAGCGTTCTAGCGAAAAAGTATCAGTTGCGTATTATCCATTACAAGGACAAGAAGCGGACTACAATGGAATGGCTAAACTGTATCGTGAGTACCTACAAGATAATGGAAAGTTAGAAAATTCTGAAATGAATATATCACCATATAGTGTGACGTTTCTAGGTGGTACTACTGTTGCAAAGTCGTTTTTGGGTGTTCCATATAATACGTTGGAAAGTATGACAACTTTCAATGAAGCAAAACAGATCATTGCATCTTTATCTGAAAATAGTGAAAGTACTCCAGTAATTCGTATGATGAATTATGGTGACAATGGTCTTATGCCGGGAACTATAGCTGGTGACAAAAAATACGATTCTATCTTTGGCAATAAAGAAGAATTAAAAAAATTGCAGGATCAATGTAGAGAGCTAAAAATTGCATTGTTTTGGGATGCTGATGTAGTGCAATATAGCAAAGCTGGAAATGGTATTGGGCTTAATTCGAATTGTGCCAAAACAGCAATTCATTATCAGGCTACAGTAAATCCTGTGTCGCCTATCCGTACTTTTGATGAGGAACTTTCCTATAGAATCATCGGACGTTCATATCTTCCGAAAGTAATAGATAGTGTGCTTGATAAGGCAGATACATATGAACATACGGGACTTAGTTTTTCAACACTGGGCAGATTGGCTTTTTCTGACTATGAAGAATCAAATTATATTATGAAAGCCGGAATGGGAAAGGATGTTGAAGAACTTCTGTTAAAAGCGGGCGACAAAAGAATGATAGCAGTATCAGAGGCTAACAGTTATGCGGCTTGTGTATCAGATGTGGTGTTTGATATTGCAAGTGGTCATGGAGACTATGACGTGCTTGACGAAAGCATACCATTTTATCAAATGGTATTTCACGGTAGCAAACCATTATATTCAGCATCAATTAATCTTTCCGAAAACGTACAAAAAGAAATTATGTTATGTGCAGCTAGTGGAACAGGCTTAGGTTTCTCGTTGATATCACAATATGTTAACGAAACGAATGATGCAGAGTTTAATAAGCTATATGGGCTTCTTTATAAGAACAATCAAGAATTAATTCAGCAATCGCTATCGAATAATCAGTTCGCTGATTATTACGAAAGTGTAGCTGATTCAGCAATTGTAAAATATGAATTGTTAGGAAACAGTATAAGCGCAACGCATTATGAAAATGGCGTGATTTTGTATGCTAATCATGGTTCGGAAGCAGTAGAAACACCTGTTGGTGTATTAGAAGGATACATGTTTAAGGTGCAATGAAAGAGAGGAAAATGTAATGGCTAAAAGGCGTCCAAAGAAAACTTTAGGTTCAAAACGTAGACGAGCAGGCTATACCTTTGTAGCGCATTGGGTAATAGGACTAGTTCTATTTTTTGCATATCCGCTTATAAGTTCAGTTTGGTATACATTCAATACAGTACGAATTGAAGCAGGCAGCATTAATTTAAAGTTTGTTGGTTTAGATAACTTAAAGAAAATACTATTGGAAGACCCTAACTATGTAAATAATGTTAGAGATTCATTAGGGAGTATATTTTATTCCTTACCTGTAATTATCGCACTCAGTCTTATATTAGCGATTCTTCTCAATCAAAAATTCCGAGGAAGAATTGTGTTTAGAACAATCTTTTTCTTGCCGGTAATTATGTCCGGTTCTGTGGTAATGAAAATGTTAAAGAGTAAATATGTAACATTACCACTGTTTACATCGGGTGAAGCAGGAAGTGGTATTATTGACTATTCGTCAATGATAGACAACTTGAATGTGCCCGAATTTCTATCAACAATTTTAATTTTCTTATTGGGAAATACAATTAACCTAGTATGGAGTTGTGGTGTGCAGACAATTTTGTTTTTAGCAGGATTGCAAAGTATACCAGAGTCATTATATGAAGTTTCTAAGATTGAAGGCGCAAATAAATGGGAAGAGTTTTGGTTGATTACGGTACCAAGTTTAAGACATATTATTGGATTGGTATTGATTTATACAATGATCGAACTCTTTACAGATGCTAATAATAAAGTAGTATCTGAGGCATATGCATTGATGGTAGGTCAGAACTTTGGCGAAAGTTCAGCAATGTTATGGTTCTATTTCGCTTTTGTAATCGTTGTTATCGGCACAATCTATTTTGTTTACAATCGTTTTTGTGAAAAGCATTGGGAATAGAATTGTGAAAAGGGAAGAGCAATATGAAAAAAGTTGAAGAAATGCACGGCGGTGCAAAAAGAGAAGCAATAGAGTTGAGAACAAACATACAACTCTTAGAGGACGACATCAAAATAAAAGGAACTATTTATTATGTGTCGGAACATGGCGATGATAAAAATACAGGAAACTCAATCTCAACACCTATTAAAACGATTTCACGAATCAATCAATTAGAGTGTTCAGAAGGAGATGCAATTCTATTTGAGCGTGGAGGATTATTCCGAACTGAAGAAACATTGCAAATTAGAAGTGGTATTACTTATGGGACATATGGATTGGGCAGCAAACCTATCATAAGTGGTTCAGCATGTAATTATGCACAAGATGCGATATGGACTAGTACAGAATATCAAAATGTATGGAAAACTTCAGTGTATGGAGAATGTGGAGTAATGACTTTTAATGATGATACTTCATTTGGAGTCAGAAAATACTCAATAGAAGAATTGTCTGAGAATGAGGAGTATTATCATGATTTAAACAATCATGAATTATATCTTTATTCAAACAATAATCCGTGTGAAGCGTATGAACAAATAGAGATGGGCACATTAAAAGATTTACTTGTTGGTTTTCATGCCAATGATGTGACAATCCATAATTTATCGTTCAAATATACCGCTAATCATGCAATTTCGTTAGGCGACAATCGAGACATTGTAATACAAGGATGTGAGATCGGGTGGATTGGCGGAAAGATATACAATGAGAAAACCGGAGTTCGTTTAGGAAATGGTATTCAGATTTGGAATGAATGTCATCGTGTGAAAGTCGATCATTGTTATATATATCAAGTGTATGATGCTGCATTTACTTTTCAAGGACGATATCCGGAAGGAAATTCGTACACAGATGTAGAATTTACAAATTGTTTGATTGAATATTGCTCTATGAATTTTGAGTTTTGGGGTTCTGATCAATCACCAGGGAATATGGATAGTGGAGACTTAGTCGAAATAAAAAATATTCTATGCAAAGATAATATTTTTCGTTTTGCAGGATATGGATGGAGTGGTGTACAACGACCAGACAAAGGTAATCAAGCCTTTTTGTTAGGATGGAGATACACTTATCAACCGGGCAAGGTTAGCAACTTTGTTATCTGTGATAATATATTCGATACGGCTGACTGTCATTTCGTATGGTCTGAATTAATTTTCGAGTTGCAAGGCAATACGTATTATCAGAGTGACATGAGTGGCAGAAATAGTAACGTGGAAATACGGCGAGGATTAGATATCGTAGCTATGGATCAGAATTCTTTTGAAGAAGGAATACAAACATTTGATGGTAAAGCAAAAAAAATCAAGTGGTTACAAGATAAAGGAAGGAGTAGTGATTATGAGTAAAGGAAAATTCAGATGGAAATCAATGTTGTGTATGCTGTTAAGTATTAATATGCTATTTAATACGTTGTTTTCAGGATGGACAGTATCCGCAGGTAGTGAGAACCAAGAACCAACGAAAATGATCTATTTGAACAGTGTAACGACACAAGCAGGAAAAGTATTCGGAACATTGGCACAGAACTTAGAAAAAAATACCCAATACACCATATCATTCCAATGTAAGGTGGAAGAAGGTAAGTTCAACAACGCAGGAAGTGATGATGTTTACTTTAGAGTACGAAGAGCACAGATGCGAAGTGGTACAGCCGGAGCAACTATATTAAGCGAAGCTCACGTGGCAAACAGCTTTAATAGCTATGAATTAGATGCAGATGGATATACCAGAAGATATACCTTTACAACAGATGATACAAACACGAATTATGGTATCTACTTCGAGTTCAACAGAGCGATGAAGATGTATATCGCAGATTTCGTAGTGTACAAAACATCCGATGCTACAAAGGCAAATGTTTTGGCTGTAAATACAGATACGAATGTATTAACGACCAATGTTGATTTAAACAGAACACCGGGAGTCGGTGGTTGGGATTCGGATTATCCAAAGAATGTCACTTTTGAAAAGAATACTACAAAGATGACATATGCAGGAAATGACGCAACAAAATTTTATACAGCGGAGTTGATGTCATATGATGCAGAGAATGTCTTTGTTCCAGCATTACAATCAGGTGCAAAGATGATATATCTGAACAGTGTGACGACACAAGCGGGAAAAGTATTCGGAACATTGGCACAGAACTTAGAAAAGAATACCCAATATACCATAGCATTCAAATGTAAGGTAGAAGAAGGTAAGTTCGACAACGCGGGAACTGATGATGTTTACTTTAGAGTACGAAGAGCACAGATGCGAAGTGGTACTGCCGGAGCAACCATATTAAGCGAAGCTCACGTAGCAAACAGCTTTAATAGCTATGAATTAGATGCAGATGGTTATACCAGAAGATATACTTTCACAACGGATGATACAAACACGAATTATGGAATCTACTTCGAGTTCAACAGAGCAATGAAGATGTATATTGCAGATTTCGTAGTGTACAAAACATCCGATGCTACAAAGGCAAATGTTTTGGCTGTAAATACAGATACGAATGTATTAACGACCAATGTTGATCCAAACAGAACACCGGGAGTCGGTGGTTGGGATTCGGATTATCCAAAGAATGTCACTTTTGAAAAGAATACTACAAAGATGACATATGCAGGGAATGATGGAACCAAGTTTTATACAGCTGAGTTAATGATGTATGATGCAGAGAATGTCTTTGTACCATTACTGCCAGAAGGACCGAAGATGATCTATCTGGACAGCGTAACGACACAAGCAGGAAAAGTATTCGGAACATTGGCGCAGAACTTAGAAACGAATACTCAATACACCATATCATTCAAATGTAAGGTGGAAGAAGGTAAGTTCGACAATGCGGGAACTGATGATGTTTACTTTAGAGTACGAAGAGCACAGATGCGAAGTGGTACAGCCGGAGCAACTATATTAAGCGAAGCTCACGTAGCAAACAGCTTTAATAGCTATGAATTAGATGCAGATGGATATACCAGAAGATACACCTTTACAACGGATGATACAAACACGAATTATGGTATCTACTTCGAGTTCAACAGAGCAATGAAGATGTATATTGCAGATTTCGTAGTGTACAAAACATCCGATGCTACAAAGGCGAATGTCTTGGCAGTCAATGCAGATACGAATGTATTAACAACCAATGTTGAACCAAACAGAACACCGGGAATTGGTGGCTGGGATTCAGATTATCCGAAGAATGTCACATTTGAAAAGAATACTACAAAGATGACATATGCAGGGAATGATGGAACCAAGTTTTATACAGCGGAATTGATGCCATATGATGCAGAAAATGTCTTTGCACCAATAATACCAGAAGGACCAAAGATGATCTATCTGGACAGTGTAACGACACAAGCAGGAAAAGTATTTGGAACATTGGCGCAGAACTTAGAAACGAACACCCAATACACAATAGCATTCAAATGCAAGGTGGTAGAAGGGAAGTTTGATAACGCAGGAAGCGATGACGTATATCTACGTGTACGTGCAGAAAAAATGCGAAGTGGAAGTACATTATATGAAGGTCATGTGGCACCGGGTGAAACAAAAGGTTTTGATAGTTATGAACTGGATGCAGATGGCTATACCAGAAGATATACTTTCACAACGGAT
>JAZQBW010000020.1:0-2803 GCA_045545895.1 Faecalimonas sp. | reverse complement strand
GTAGGTGTGTGTGAGAATCCGGCAGGAGGCGAAGCTTTTTGCTGGCAAATTGAAAATAATGGTTCATGGTATTGTGAGGTTGGAAACGCACAGGTAGGTGAGGGCTTGTATGTTCAGCTCTGTGGACCGGATTATGAGCACAATCATTTCTTAAAGACACTTCAAAAAGATGAAACCTTTGTGTCCGTTCCGGTTGCTTTTGGCGTGGCAGAGGGCGGTTTTGATGAAGTTATGGGCGAGATGACAAAGTATCGCCGTAATATTCGCCGTAAGAATGCGGATAACGAGGTCCTTCCGGTTATTTTTAATGATTATATGAATTGTCTCTTTGCAGACCCGACTACGGAAAAGGAACTACCACTCATTGACGCTGCGGCAGAAGCTGGTGCAGAATATTTTGTTATGGATGCAGGCTGGTTTTCAGAACTAGAAGGCGGAGATGATTCCTGGTGGTCTTCTATCGGCGTGTGGAAAGAGTCTTCCTGGAGATTCCCAAATGGCCTTATAGAAGTCATGGATTACGTTCGCAGCAAGGGAATGAAGCCTGGGCTTTGGATTGAGATTGAGGGAATTGGACCGGACAGTGAGATAGGAAAGATACTTCCGGACGATTGGTTCTTCCAGATACAAGGAAGGCGCAACATCGAGCATTATCGTTGGCAGTTGGATTTTAGAAATCCAGAGGTACGTAAGTTTGCAGATGATACCCTGGAAGAGGTTGTAAACAAATACGATTTAAAATATTTGAAGATTGATTACAATATTAACGCGGGGCTTGGAACTGACTTCAATGCAGAAAGTCCGGGAAGTGGACTTTTAGGACATTGCAGAGCTTATCTCGAATGGCTGGATGCATTTTTAGAGAGACATCCGGATGTGGTGATTGAAAACTGTGCTTCCGGCGGCCAGCGTATGGATTATGCCATGCTATCCAGACTTAGCATTCAGTCTACCAGTGACCAGACACATTATGATTTGTATCCGTCTATTTCTGCCATGGCACCGAGTGTGGTGGCACCGGAGCAGGCGGCGGTGTGGTCTTATCCGAATTATGAAGCAGACGAGGAAGAAACAGTATTTAATATGGTTAATGCCATGCTTGGACGTGTTCATCAGAGTGGTTTCTTAAATCAACTTCCGAAAGCGAATTTCGAGCGTGTGAAAGAGGGAATTGCTTGTTATAAATCTATTCGTCAGGAGATTAAGGATGCACTTCCGAGATTTCCACTTGGTCTTGTTGGATTTGATGCACCTTGGGCGGCTGCAGCATTAGATTGCGGTACACACTGGTATTTGTCCGTTTGGAGAAAAGATGGGGACAATGATACCGAGGAGATTCCGATTGTAGTTCCGGAAGGAAAGAGCGTGGAAGTAGAGTGCATTTATCCGAAGGGATTGCCGGTAGAGTATGAATTTGATGTTGAGAAACAGGTGCTTCGCGTTACGTTGAATGAGAAGCTGCGGGCTAGATTCTTTAAGGTTAAAACATTTTAGAATTTTGTGAAAGATTGAAAGTGTAGAATTGAAAATTTCGGAATACCGAAAAAGTATAAGAGATTCATTTTCTGGCAAGAATAAAGTCAGAGGTGATGAATATGAAAAACAAACAAGATGTTTCTAAAAGAGAGAAAAGCGCAGCAGTTGGTCTGGTGGTTTGTTTTGTGGCCATGATTGCGGTTGTAGGAATGATTACATTTAGCAATTATCAACAGAGAACAGAATTAGAGCAGAAGCAGCAGCTAGCGGAGGCGGAGAGTACAAAAGATACTTCAGAAAATGGCGCGCAAGATTTGCAGGAGGATTCAGAGGTAGGTAATTCCCAGCCGGCAAATACGGACACCGTACAAGCGGAGATTGAGAACCCGGCCGTGGCCGAGAGTCCGGAAGTGGTAATTACTCCGTCTGTATCCGAGCCGGCAGCTTTACATTTCGCGCCGAATGATGTGTTAATTTGGCCGGTGGATGGCAATGTGGTTTTAAGTTATAGTATGGACAAGACCATATATTTCTCCACATTAGATCAGTATAAATATAATCCTGCAATTGTAATTGGTGGAGAAGTGGGAATGGAAGTTCTGGCGGCGGCAGAAGGTGAAGTGACGTCCATTGAAACGACTGCACAGACAGGCACTACCATTACCATGAATTTGGGAAACGGTTACGAGGCTGTATATGGACAGGTGAAAGAAGTCTGTGTACACGAAGGGGACCGAGTTTCCCAGGGGGATGTAATTGGATATCTGAGTGAGCCGACCAAGTATTATAGTGTGGAAGGACCGAATCTTTATTTTCAGTTATTGGAAGATGGGCAACCCATTAATCCGCTGGAGTTTATAGAAGCGTAAGGATGTGCGTAGCAAAGAAAGAGAATCTCGAGAGAGGTTCTCTTTTTTGGGGTGTTAACAAATTTGGATTTGTGAAAAGAAGTTTCATGGCTGGAGCATATATGATTGTGACTCTATATCCATTGTATTTAGGCATATAGCTTATTTTTTTGTTGCCCATACCTATGGTTTAGGTAATAAAAATATTTTTTTAATATCACACCTAATATAGCCGACAAACATGTATGAAATTTTATAATTTTAGGCTAGTTTGTACCAAAATCATACCATTTGCCTAAATGCCTAGAAATGTTTAGGTAATATACTTATATTTTATTTCTGACACCTAATGTCTAGGTATAAAACCTATTTTTATAGTATGTTGCCTAACTTAGTGAAAACGCTTGCTGCTTTTATGCCCCATCTTTGGGCGGCAAAGCAGAAAAGCAAGTATTTTCGTCCAATGCTTGGGCGCATGC
>JAZQBW010000019.1:0-8711 GCA_045545895.1 Faecalimonas sp. | reverse complement strand
TTTTCCTCTGATTTCTTGCGCCTTCGCTTCTTCAATAGAATGATGGGGAAATATCATAATCGCTTCTACCAAGGATTTTGACGCCGGAAGACATCCCAGTACGGCTACCAGTGTAAGTAAATTAAGTCTGGTATTAGTCTGCGTAATCCCCAGAATCAAAAGTGCTGCGACAATTCCAAACTGCAAAACTGTTTTTAGAATTCTATTTTGTTTTCTTTTTTCAATATAACCTGGATTTCCTTTTGTAATCTTCATAGTCTGTTTCCCCACTATTTTTTATCTCGCTTTTTTCTTGTGTACGTTCCGAATTGTCTTTTTCTTTTTCGGATTATCTTTTCCCTGTCCATGTTGTCCTGTTGATTTATTATTTTTACGTTCTCCCCGATTCCCTGCGGAACTCTTACCTGCAAATACATTCTCACTATGTCTCGGACGAATCAAACAATGTTTGTCAAATCCAACCAAATCCATTCTGTCAGCAGATTTTAACGCTTCCATGACCAAATCATAATTCTTTGGATTGCGGTATTGTATAAGCGCTCTCTGCATAGCCTTTTCATGAGGATTCTTTGGCACATAAACCGGCTTCATGGTTCTTGGATCTACTCCTGTGTAATACATGCAGGTAGATATAGTAGACGGTGTTGGATAAAAATCCTGCACCTGTTCCGGCATATATCCCAAATCACGCAAATATTCTGCAAGCTCGATGGCTTCCTTCATAGTGGAACCAGGATGGGAAGACATCAAATAAGGAACTAAGAATTGGTTCTTGCCCAGTTTCTCATTGATTTGTTTGTATTTCTTTGAAAAAGCTTGATACACACTATTTTCCGGTTTTCCCATCATCTGAAGAACTGGGTCAGCCACTTGTTCCGGAGCAACTTTCAGTTGTCCACTCACATGATGCTCACAAAGTTCACGAAAGAACGCATCGTCCTTATCCGCCATCAAATAATCGAAACGGATTCCGGAACGAATGAATACTTTCTTCACATTCGGAAGTTCCCGAAGTTTCCGAAGTAGTTTCAAATAATCTTTGTGGTCTACTTTCAAATTCTTACACGGTGTTGGAAACAAACATTGTCTGTCCTTACATACACCTTTTGTAAGTTGTTTGTCACAAGATGGCCCTCTAAAGTTTGCGGTCGGTCCACCCACATCGTGGATATATCCTTTAAAATCTTTCTCCCAGATAAACTGTTTTGCCTCTGAAATCAAAGACTCATGACTTCTGGTCTGGATAATTCTTCCCTGATGGAAAGTCAAAGCACAAAAGCTGCAGCCGCCAAAACAGCCACGGTTGCTAATGAGACTGTATTTTACTTCTTCAATTGCAGGAACCCCGCCTAACGCTTCATAGGATGGATGATAGGTTCTCATATATGGCAAACTGTATACTCTGTCCATCTCTGATTGAGTAAGTGGCTTGGATGGTGGATTCTGTACCACATATAAATGTTCTGAATATGGTTCCACCAAACGTTTCGAAGTAAACGGATCCGTATTACAGTACTGCTTGTAAAAACTGCTGGCATAGTTCAGTTTGTCAGCCTTTAACTCCTCCCAAGACTCTAATATGAGTGCATCATAAACACTGTCCAGCGATTTCACCTTTACAACAGTTCCGTCAATGTAAGTAATATCTTCCACTGCAAGTCCACTATCTAAAGCTTCTGCAATTTCTACAATGGAACGCTCTCCCATGCCGTAGGAAATAATATCTGCACCGGAATCTAGTAAAATAGAACGTTTTAACTTGTTGGACCAATAATCATAATGGGCCATTCTTCGGAGACTGGCTTCAATTCCACCTATAATAATTGGTGTTTTTTTGTAAGTTTGTCGTATCAAATTACAATATACAACCGTGGCATAATCCGGTCTTTTGCCCATTTCTCCGCCCGGTGTAAATGCATCATTTGCTCTTTTCTTTTTAGAAACGGAATAATGATTCACCATGGAGTCCATATTACCACCAGAGACCAAAAAACCAAGTCTTGGCTCCCCATAGGCGGCAATACTGTCTTTCTCTTTCCAATCTGGTTGTGCAATGATTCCAATTTTATAACCATGTGATTCTAATATCCGTGTGATAATCGCATGTCCAAATGAAGGGTGATCCACATAGGCATCTCCACTCACATAGACAAAATCGACTTGTTCCCATCCGCGGTCAATCATATCTTGTCTGCAAATTGGTAAAAAATCTTTTTTCATTTAAAGTACCTCATAGGTGTTATTTTTTATGTCATCGTAATCTTGAATATAATAATCCGCCAGTTCCCGCTTCTTTGCTTCCTGCGGTCTTGAAAAAGGATCATCAACTGCACATACTTTCATGCCCGCATTTTTTCCTGCTAAAATCCCATTGGCAACATCCTCAAACACAAGACAATTCTTTGGGTCAACACCCAGATCCTTGGCAACATTCAAATAAACTGCCGGATTTGGCTTCCCGGCCCCTGCTTCACAGGAAGTCCAAATAGAACCCATATATTCAAATACTTTGTTGTTTTTCAAAGTTCCTTCTGCCAATTCTCTGTTATTACTTGTAGCAATACCCAGTTTAATTCCTTTTTCATGCATGCATTTTATAAACTCATATGCACCCTTTTTCAACTCCATCTGGGTGGTATAAATCTCATATGCCATATCATACCACTCCTGCTCCAGTTCTTCCCTCGTATGAGGAAGGCTTGGAAATAAATCCAGAAAATACTGTGCTGTTTCTGAATAACTCATGCCTTCCATCCCTTCATGGAAACCTTCTGGCTTTTCTAGATGATACTTTTCCAAAAACAACTCATCAATATTTGTCCATATCCACATGGAATCGATAAGGGTTCCATCTACATCAAAAATAATTGCTTCTATCTCTTTTAACATAATTGTTCTAACTCCTCTGGTTTAAGGGGTCTGTAGCCGCCTAGTGGTAATTTTTCATCTAATACAAGCGTTCCCATGGACAACCGCTTTAGATAAATGACTTCTTTTCCAACCGATAAAAACATGCGTTTCACCTGATGGAATTTTCCTTCCTGTATGGTCAGTTTTATTTCTGATATTTCATCAGAAACCATAATTTCTAACACAGCTGGCTTTGACGTTTCTCCATATCCCAGCGAAACACCTTCTGCAAATGCCTTTACGTCTCTTTCCGTAACAACACCTTTTACTTTGGCATAATACACCTTGTCCACATGTTTCTTCGGTGACAATAAGCGATGAGCCAGTTCCCCATCATTTGTGATTAAGAGAAGTCCCTCTGTATCTTTGTCCAAGCGACCAACAGGGAATAAATCCTTACGTTTTTTATCTATAATCAAATCGATTACCGTTGTATCTTTGTCATCTGTGGTGGCTGAAACAACACCTGCAGGTTTATTCAGCATATAATATTCAAATGCTTCATAACTAACAGGTTGGTCAAGATAAAATATTTCTTGTCTCTCTATATCCACCTTTTCTTCCGGTGATTTCACAACCACTCCGTCAATCTTTACTTTTCCCTGACGGATATATTTCTTCACTTCCACGCGGGTACCTACACCCATGTCTGCCAAATATTTATCCAATCGAATCATTATGACTGCCATCTCCATCCAGGCAAATATTTATTCTTTAAAGTTCCGTTAGCTAGCTTTCCCCAGCCCAAAGGATAGCCGTCTACCAATACCAACTGCCAGCCTTTTGTTTTCGATGATACCAAATCATCAACATCAATAGTTTCCCCTTTTAAATACTTGATGACTCTCTCATCATCTGCAGTGAAATTCACTGTATTTTTGTATTCCTCTTTTTTTAGACACATAGCAAGGGACTGACTTGGCTCAAAACGATTCTTTTTCAAATCACCAAGGTATAACCCTGTTCTAAGGAAACGAATTCCCTTCACATTTGGGATATCTTCCGGCATGTAATACACCTTTTCGCTGTACAGTTCTAGTCTGCTCCAATCCATATCCCAAGCTATATCCTTGAAAAACTCCAGAATCTCATCAGGTACTTTTTTTGCTTTATTCTTAGAAGGCTTTAAAGCGTTCCCTTCTGTCTTTTCCCCTTTTTGAAGTAATGCAACATAGTGTCCTTCTCCATGCATCTTGTGTGGCCAGATACGTACTGTTCTTGTAAAACTTTCATCTTTAGACTCGGTCACTTCCGGCTTACCACATGCAAATCCTTCATATGGACAGATTTCTTTGATTACAAATTCAGGATATTGCTGCATTAAATATTCAATTGTTCCTTCATTTTCTTCAGGATCAAACGTACAGGTTGAATATAGCATCATCCCACCCGGTTTTAGCATTCTGGCAGCCTGCGTCACAATACTTCTTTGAATTTTAGCGAAAAACTCAGGGCCATGCTCTTCCCACGCTTTTACCATTTTCTTATCTTTACGGAACATACCTTCTCCCGAACAAGGCGCATCAATTAAAATTTTATCAAAATATTCCGGGAAATATTCTTCTAATTTACCAGGTTCTTCACTAAGCACAAGCACATTTCCGATTCCGAATACTTCTATATTTTTCAATAGTCCTTTGGCTCTGGAATTGCTAATATCATTTGCAATAAGCACCCCTTCGCCCTGAAGCTTGGCACCAAGCTCGGTTGCTTTTCCGCCTGGTGCTGCACATACATCAAGAACTTTGTCTCCAGGCTCTATCGGAAGTCTGTTGGCAGGTGTCATAGCACTAGGTTCCTGCAGATAATATAGCCCCGCAAAATAATATGGGTGCTTTGCTGCCTGGATTTTTTCCCCATCATAATAAAATCCGTTTTCAATCCACGGAATTGGTTCTATCTCAAAAGGACAAATTTTTTTGAATTCTTCTACACTGATTTTCTTCGTATTTACACGAAGGCCATATAATCTAGTCTCGTCATAGCATGCGATATATTCATCATACTCATTTCCAAGTAATTTTTTCATTTTATCTGTAAACGCAATTGGTAAATTCATTTTTATCCTCCATAAGAGCATTATGTTTTAGTATAGCATGTTTTTCTAAATAACGCAAAACCCAATACGGATTCACACTCATTTCCTGTCCATCAGGATAAATATAGATTCCAACATGCAAGTGTACCGGGAATTTCCCTGTGGTTCCCTCTGCTCCATATCCGGTATCTCCCATGAACCCAAGCAAATCTCCGGCCTTAACTTCATCCCCAATCTCTATACTCGCATAAGAATCCAGATGTGCATAATAAAAATAGGCCCCGGTCGGCGCTTCCACTCCAATTCGATACCCACCTTTTTCCAGCCATCCTTTACTACGAACGATACCGTCTGTCATGCTAATGATCGGATATATGCCGGCAATATTCTGAGTCGCCATAATATCTGTCCCTTCATGCCCTCTTTTACCCCCATATGTACGTTCCGTCATCCAACTGTTTGTAAAACTTACTGTCATCTTCTTATCTGTAGTAGATTCCGGAACAGGAAAATATTTTACGTCGTCCCAAATTGCTTTTGTATAACCTAAATAAGTATCCCAGCCATTTTGTTTCTCCCATTTTTCTTTCAATCGCACAAAACTTTCCTCCTGAAATGTGTCAGAAAAGGGTTGATAGCCAAACTTACTTTCCAACAAATACAAACCAACTTCCATAGACGGAGATGCCTTATTTTCAATATAGGAAAGCATTTCTTCCCCAATTTCCTGGTCTCTGTATTCCATTTTTTGCACTGTACTAGTGGACAATCGTTCCATCTGACTATCCGATACTAGTTTCAAAATCCATACTTCAGAAAACAGTGCACACAAAAAAAGAAGCACTCCTAATTTGCGAATCATTCTACCTGCCATAAATTCCCTTTTTGTTTTACTATATGCCAAGGGGTATAACTTTCTTCCAAAAGTCATATAATTAACAAAACCGCTGGAGTTTGTCTATGAAACAAATATGTTGTGCAATTGTAAGCATTTTATTTTTCTTTCTTATGCTCTGTTTCCCCAAAGAAACTTTATCTGGTGCCAATGACGGACTTTTGCTATGGTTCCAAATTGTATTACCTACACTTTTGCCATTTTTTATTATAACCAACCTGCTAATCCATACAAATTCCATTACATATATCTCACGTGTATGCAGTCCTCTTTTGCAACGTTTATTTTCTGTGTCTGCAAATGGAAGTTTTGCTGTTTTAGTTGGTTTTTTATCCGGGTATCCTGTAGGCGCCAAGGTAACTGCAGATTTGGTAAAAACAGAACGTATTTCTCTTTCTGAGGCAAAATATCTACTATCCTTTTGCAATAATACCAGTCCTGCATTCATCATGAGTTATATTGTGGTTCAGAATCTAAAAGACCAGTCGCTTCTTATACCAACCATGCTGATTCTATATACATCACCGGTGTTATGTAGTTTTTTATTTCGTAAATTGTATCATATAAACAGAGATACAATCCTTTCTGTCGATGCAAAAAATTCAAAACCTTGTTTTTCTTTTGAAATTTTCGATAGCAGTATTATGAATGCCTTTGAAAATATTACGAAAGTTGGAGGATATATTATATTATTTTCTATTCTGTTTTCTTTTGGAAGACTGTTACCAGTAACACATTTACTTCCTTTTTTGGAAATCACAAATGGGATTCCGCACATTTTAAGCATGATTACTGATTTTGAACTATCTTACATTTTGGTACTGTTTTTAACTTCCTTTGGAGGAGTCTGCGCCATTGCTCAAACAAGTGCAATGCTGACAGAAACGAAGCTTTCAATCGTCTCTTATACAATAGAAAAACTGGCCACCGCTATGGTAACCAGTTTACTAGCTTTTCTCTATGTAACGATTATTCCTCGATAAGGTCTACTCCAAATTCAGCTTCCATTCCACGAGCTGACATGTCAGGAACTTCTAATTCTGCGCGATTTGCACGAACGATGTCGTAGCATTCACGAAGAGAATTTACTAAACCATCATACTTTGTAGTATAACTGTCTAAAGTATGACCAATAATGCTTTCTGCCTGTGCCATAAGATCACTTGTGTATTGCATAGCACCGATACGGATATCGTTCGCATCGTTTGTTGCATTGTCAAGAATCTGTTGTGCCTGCTCTGTTGCTGCCATTACAATGTCATTTGCCTGAGCATAAGCTTGTTGCATGATTTCATGTTCACTTACCAATTGATTTGTGTGAATCTGTGCTTCTTCAATCATGCTTTCTGCTTTTGCCTGTGCGTCAGCCAAGATAGCATCTTTATTTGCAATAATTTTTTGATAACGTTTGATTTCATCCGGCGTCTTCATACGTAATTCACGTAACAATTCGTCCATCTGATCCTTATTCACTACGATTTTCGTTGTTGACAACGGTTGGAATTTACAACTGTCAATGTACTCTTCAATTTCTTCAATGATTTGTTCGATACGACTGCTCATTTTATACTCTCCTTTTTTCTCTTATCTTTTCTGTTACTTTCTCTGCTACAAAATCTGGTACAAACTGTGAGATATCTCCACCAAAACTTGCAACCTCTTTTACAGTTGTGGAACTCAAAAAAGAATATTCCAAACTGGTTGTTAAAAACAGTGTCTCTATATCTGCGTTTAATTTTCTATTAGTCTGTGACATCTGTAATTCATATTCGAAGTCTGTGATCGCACGAAGTCCTCTAACAATAACCTTCGCATCCATCTGAGCAGCAAAATCGATTAAAAGCCCCTCAAAGGGAATAATTTTCACATTTTTTAAATTTTTCGTAACTTCGCGTAATATTATAACACGTTCTTCGACAGAAAACAACGGAGATTTTGCTTTATTTTGTAGAACTCCCACAATTAATTCGTCAGATATGGCAGCTGCACGCTTTATAATATCAATATGTCCGTTGGTTACAGGGTCAAAACTTCCTGGATAAATGGCTCTTAACATTTGTTCTTACTCCTTTTTTACAATTGCTTTTCTAAAAAAATATGTTTATTCGTTTTATACTCTTTTACTTTTACAATCTCAAATCCCAGTTCTTCTACATAAGAAAAATCCGTTTCCAAGGATGCTTCAACGATAATCAAACCATCTTCTGAGAGCAAATCTGAATCACTCAAATATTCCAAAACTTTCTTTTCTAAGAATTGGTTGTATGGAGGATCCATAAAAATATAATCAAACTTTTTTTGATGTTCCATACGATGCAATGCACTCATAACATCCATTTCATAAGTTTCTGCTCGTTCTGCAAGTTTTGTCACTTTTAAATTCTCATTGATGCAATTCATGGCTTTTTTACTTTGTTCTACAAAGACGCTCCTTGCCGCACCTCTGCTTAACGCTTCAATACCGATACCTCCACTGCCGCTGAACAAATCTAAAAAAGAAGAGTCTGCAAGATATTCTGAAATCATATTAAATAAAGTCTCTTTGATACGATCTGTGGTCGGTCTGGTATCCAGGCCTTCTATGGTTTTTAATTGAATTCTTTTTGCACTACCTGCAATCACACGCATGATATTTCTTCACTTCCCTGCATTTTCTTTTTTTATTATACGAATATCAAAAAATCTTGTCAACATAGTAAAAAAGGTGCAATTCCAAAGAATCACACCTTTTTACTACTTATTTCTTATTTACCAGACATTTGTCTTTCTTGTTGTTCGATCATTTTCTTAACCATATAACCGCCAACAGAACCGTTCTGTCTTGATGTTAAGTCACCATTGTAACCTTCTTTTAATGGTACTCCAAGT
>JAZQBW010000018.1:0-15273 GCA_045545895.1 Faecalimonas sp. | reverse complement strand
ATAAATACTGTAAAACAACCGTAATCATAATAAAAAATTACGTTTTCAGATTCAAAACATTTGACAGCAACCGTAAATACCCGTAGCATCTCAATATTTGATAATAATTTTGCCGAAACAGGATTCCACAAATCCCAATTTGTCATCCTTAACATTGAGAAACTTTCCACAAAAGTATATAATAATAGAATAGAATAGAACGGAGGCTGCTTATGAAAGAAAAATTATACACGATTCCCATGATGGATGCACTTCGCGCAGAAGATGAATGCCCTTTTTGCTATATTGAAAGAAATTTGGAACAACACGCGTTGGATTTTGTAATAGGACCAGAGGCTACTTACATGCAAGATGATGTGAGAGCGGAGACAGATAAGGTGGGTTTTTGCAAAGAACATTTACATAAGATGTTTACATATGGGAATCCGTTGGCTAGCGCATTGATTTTGGATACTCATTTAAAAGCATTGTCCTCTGAAATGAAAAAAGAGATGAAGAATTATTCAAGCATAGCAAAGGTGGGCCTAATGGAACGTTTGCGCAAGGATGCTTCGGAAATGTGGGCTAGCAATAGTTTGAGCAAATGGATTCGAGAAGGTGAAAAGTCTTGTTATGTATGTAATCATATAAAGAATAACTATGAGCGTTATATTGCTACATTTTTTGTTTTGTTTAAGAGAGGTGAGAAGGAATTTGTGGAACTCGTAAAGAAGGGGAAAGGCTTTTGTCTTTCGCATCTGACTGACATATTAGATGCTGCGCCGCTTTACTTGAACGAGAAAGAGCAAAAACAGTTGAGGGAGATTATATTTCCTCAGATGGAAGAAAATATGGTACGCATTTTAGAGGAACTAGATTGGTTTGAAAAGAAATTTGATTACCGATATAGAGATGCAGACTGGAGGAATTCCAGAGATGTGGTGCAGCGTGCCATGCAAAAGATTGCAGGCGGTTATCCGGCAGATGAGCCTTATCGCCAAAAGTAGTGTCAGTTCACGAATTTGTGAAAAGCATTAATTAAATTTGCAGAAACCAGCAAATATCCCTTGACGATATAGCGGTTTAATGATATTATCATCAACGGAACAAAATTAAACAGAGAAAACTTTCTCTTATTCAGAGTGGTGGAGGTAAAAGGATCTATGAAGCCACGGCAACCCCGCAATGCGGAAGGTGCCAACCTGAGCGAGTAATCGAACAATAAGAGGATTGGTTTATAAGAATATAAAACAGTCCGCTTTTGTCGGACTATTTTTTATTGTAAGAAAGGAAAATGTACATGGAAAAATTATTATTTACTTCGGAATCAGTAACAGAAGGACATCCGGATAAGATTTGTGACCAAATCTCTGATGCGGTATTAGATGCATTGTTAGAGCAAGATCCAATGAGCCGTGTTGCGTGCGAGACTGCAATTACAACAGGCTTAGTGTTGGTTATGGGTGAGATTACAACAAGTGCTTATGTGGATATCCAAAAGATTGTCAGAGATACAGTGGATGAAATTGGGTACAACAGAGGAAAATATGGATTTGATGCCCACACATGTGGTGTTATTACAGCAATTGACGAACAGTCCACAGATATTGCGATGGGTGTTGACAAAGCCTTAGAAGCAAAAGAAAATAAGATGTCAGACGAAGAGATTGAGGCAATTGGTGCCGGTGACCAAGGTATGATGTTTGGTTACGCATCAAATGAAACAGAGGAATTAATGCCATATCCAATTTCTTTGGCTCACAAATTGACAAGAAAGCTTACAGAGGTTCGTAAAAACGGAACACTTACTTATCTTCGCCCAGATGGGAAATCTCAGGTTTCTGTAGAGTATGATGAGAATGGAAAACCGGCAAGATTAGATGCGGTTGTATTATCTACACAACATGACCCAGATGTGACACAAGAACAGATTCACGAGGATGTGAAGAAATATGTATTTGATGAAGTGTTACCAGCTGAAATGATTGATGAAAATACAAAATTCTTCATTAATCCAACAGGACGTTTTGTAATTGGTGGACCACACGGAGACAGTGGACTTACAGGACGCAAGATTATCGTTGACACATATGGTGGTATGGCTCGTCACGGTGGTGGTGCTTTCTCCGGAAAGGATTGCACAAAGGTAGACCGTTCAGCGGCTTATGCGGCTCGTTATGCGGCTAAGAACATTGTTGCAGCAGGGCTTGCAGACAAATGTGAAATTCAGTTATCGTATGCAATTGGTGTAGCACAGCCAACTTCTATTATGATTGATACATTTGGCACAGGAAAAGTTTCTGAAGAAAAATTGGTTGAGATTGTAAGAGAAAACTTTGACCTTCGACCTGCAGGAATTATTAAGATGTTAGACCTTCGTCGTCCGATTTACAAACAAACAGCGGCGTATGGACATTTTGGACGCAATGACCTGGATTTGCCATGGGAAAAATTAGATAAAGTAGAAGACTTGAAAAAGTACTTGTAAAAGCTATTAGAAATACCTTGATTTTTGAATGAAAATCGAGGTATTTTTGTTAGGCAATTTACGAAAAGTTTATAAATATTTATGGACACATTGGTGTAATACCATTTAGACCATGCTATAATGTACATAAGTCATGATGTACCAAAGTGAAATTATGGAAATTATGACAATTATAAACAAAGGTGTGTGTTTTATGAAACTAAAAACACGATTAGTGATAGGGTTTATAACGGTGACAGTGTTGCCATTGTTATTATCTGTGGCTGTAATTTTTGCATTTAGCCAGTTACAACTTCGTTCCATTGAGCGAAATTATGGAATTACAGGTGCGAATTACGAGAGCTTTTCCAACCCAATCCGTATGTTGAGCAAAGTTACAGAGTCTTCTTATCAGCAGCTGACTATTACCGCCAACCGAGAGGTCAAGCGGTTTGAGGAGATTACTTATTTAGATAGTGTGAATCAGGAACTACAAACCATGAACTCTTATTTAGTATTGAGAGAAGAGGAGGAGATTGTTTATTCGGGTTCGGATTCCGAATCGGCAGAGAGAATATATGAGCAGCTTCCAGAATTCGGACACCATGATTCTTCTTCGCAAAATGGGATGTATGTTGGTGGGAATCTGCAGGTTCTGATAAAGCAGGTGGATTTTATTACGGAAGACGGTCTGAATGGAAGTGCATTTATTATTACAGATGTAAGTAAGGCTATCCCGGAAGTTAGCGAATTTGTAACAGATATGCTTGTGGCTATTGTGCTTATTCTCATACTGACTGCGGCAGTTTTAATCATTTGGATTTATCGTGGAGTAGCGATTCCTTTGGGAAGAATGAAGATTGCAACTCAGAATATTAAGGATGGTAATCTTGATTTTGAACTTGAGGTGGAGACAGATGATGAACTTGGACAGCTTTGTCGCGACTTTGAAGAAATGAGAATGCGTCTCAGGGAGACAACCTCAGAGAAGATAGAGTATGATAAGCGCAGTAAAGAATTAATCAGTAATATTTCCCACGATTTAAAAACACCGATTACGGCCATTAAGGGATATGTAGAAGGCATTATGGATGGTGTTGCGGATACACCGGAAAAGATGGAACGCTATATCAAGACCATTTACAATAAGGCAAATGAGATGGATACACTCATAAATGAGCTCACATTATATTCCAAGATAGATGCCAATCGCATTCCTTATAATTTTAGTACCATTTTTGTAAATGAGTATTTTGATGATTGTGCAAGTGATCTGAAAGTGGAATTGGATTCTCGTAATATTGATTTTCAATATACAAATTATGTGGGACGACAGGTGAAAATTATCGCAGATGCAGAACAACTGAAGCGCGTTATCAATAATATTGTTTCAAATTCTGCAAAATATATGGATAAGCCAAGGAAGAGAATTAATCTAAGCGTGAAAGATGTAGGGGACTTTATCCAAGTCGAAATTGAAGACAATGGAAAGGGAATCGGAGCAAAAGAGTTGCCAAATATCTTTGACCGGTTTTATCGCACTGACGCCTCCAGAAATTCTTCGACAGGAGGAAGCGGAATCGGGCTTTCGATTGTAAAGAAAATTGTGGAAGAGCACGGTGGAAAGATATGGGCAACGAGCAAAGAGGGAACAGGAACAATTTTATATTTTGTAATACGTAAATATCAGGAGGTGCCGGTAAATGAGTAAGATTTTAATTGTAGAAGATGAAGCAGCAATTGCGGATTTGGAGAAAGATTATTTGGAATTGAGTGGATTCCAAGTGGAAGTTGCAAATGATGGGCAGACGGGTCTAGATAAAGCGTTAAATGAGGATTACGATTTGGTCATATTAGATTTAATGCTTCCGGGAGTAGATGGATTTGAAATTTGTCGTCAGGTACGAGCAGAAAAGAACACACCGATTATTATGGTTTCCGCGAAGAAAGATGATATTGACAAAATCAGAGGTCTGGGACTAGGAGCGGATGATTATATGACAAAACCATTTAGTCCAAGTGAACTGGTAGCAAGAGTCAAGGCTCATATGGCAAGATACGAAAGACTGATTGGAAGTGTAATGGAAGAAAACAAGGTAATTGAGATTCGTGGATTGAAAATTGATACCACTGCAAGGCGTGTTTGGGTCAATGGAGAAGAAAAAACGTTTACAACGAAAGAATTTGATTTACTGACCTTCCTTGCGGCCCATCCAAATCATGTATATACTAAGGATGAGTTATTTAGTGAAATCTGGGATATGGAGTCAATCGGGGATATTGCAACCGTAACCGTTCATATTAAAAAGATTCGCGAGAAGGTTGAATTTGATACTTCCAAGCCACAATATATTGAGACGATCTGGGGAGTGGGATATCGATTCAAGGTGTAAAGACATCGCCTCAGAGCGGACTTTGGATGAAGTGTAAAAAGTGTCAGAAAATAGCATGGCGAATATGTGAACATTTGAGAAGGAATAGAGTGATATGATTACAAGTAACAGCAATGCACAGGTGAAGAGATTACTTCAATTACAGAAAAAAAGTAAAGCGAGAAATGAAGAGAAAGTCTTTCTGGTTGAAGGGCTTCGGATGTTCTTGGAAGTACCGTCAAAGAGAGTCCAAAAAGTGTATATTTCAGAATCGCTTTACAATAAGAAGAAACAGGAACTTGATTTAGAAAAATTTTCTGTGGAAATTCTGTCTGATAGTGTTTTTGGGTATGTGTCGGATACGAAATCGCCACAAGGAATTTTGTGTATTGTAGAGCAGGAAACATACGACATGGAGGAACTGTTGAGTATAAAAAATCCACATTTTATGGTGCTAGACAATCTTCAGGATCCGGGAAATCTCGGCACCATCGTGAGGACGGCAGAAGGTGCAGGGGTTGACGCTGTATTTTTGAGTAAGGAGAGCGTGGATATCTATAATCCAAAGACCATTCGTTCTACCATGGGTTCTATTTATCGGATGCCAGTAATATATATAGAAGATTTACTAGAATTATTGAAGATATTTAAACAAAAAGGAATTAAGTCTTATGCAGCACATTTGGAAGGAAAGAATTCCTATGATAAAGAGAATTACCAATCTGGGACCGCAATTTTGATTGGAAATGAGGGGAACGGATTAAGAGATGAAATTGCGAATAACGCTGATGTGTGGGTGCAGATTCCTATGCAAGGAAAGGTGGAATCATTAAATGCAGCAATTGCATCTTCCATATTAATGTTTGAGGTTTATCGTCAAAGGCGATAAGCCTTTTTTTGTACATTGTACTTAATTTAATACAAAAATAGGCCAAAAAAACGAAAAAAAGTGAAAAAAGTGGGTTGACAGAATCAAAAATCAATGATAGTATGCCAATTGTCGTGTAACATTGTAATAAATTTGTAACAAGTTGTAATAAAACTGAATCAAATGGGCATAATAATGTAATAGATAATAAATGTTACAGCAAAATTAGGAGGTAATTATGATTTTTGGGAAAAAGAGAAGGATGGTAAGTTTGGTACTTACAAGCTGCCTTGTTTTCACTGCAGAGTTTGAAACTTTGGCCGCAAATCCGCAATCTGAAGCTCAGGCAATCGAGGCAACAAATTATGAGACACAAGTGTCACCACTTGCATCAGTATGGGAACAACTTCCGGAAATGGCAAGCGTGGCAGCAGATACACAAGAATGGTATGGAAGAGCATTAGCAAACACTGACAGTCAGTTAAATGTTTATGCAGAAATGTCAGAAGAAAGTTCCGTAGTAGGAATTATGTACAGCAACACAGCAGTGACTGTGGAAGAAGTAGGAGAAGCCTTTACAAAGATTTCTTCAGGAGCAGTTACAGGGTATGTAAAAAATGAAATGCTTTTGACTGGTATAGACGCAGTAGAAAGAGCAAAAGTAACTTGTGAGAATGGAACAAGCGAAGCACGTACATTCGAAGAAATTGAAATCGAAGAACTTTTAGCGGCACTTATTTTCTGTGAGGCAGGAAATCAGCCATATGCAGGAAAGGTTGCAGTAGGAGCGGTCGTTATGAACCGTGTGGAAAGCGGACGTTTTCCTAATTCAATCAGAGAGGTTATTTACCAGAGAGGTCAGTTTACACCGGCCATGACAGGAAAGCTAGAACGTGTAATTTCAGCAGGAAGAGTTCCAAGCTCTTGCTATGATGCAGCACGTGATGCTCTGAACGGAGAAACTACAGTAGGGGATGCGTTATTCTTCAATACTGGACATGGTAGTTTCAAATTGGGAGACCATTATTTTAGTTAAGAATAAGGGAGTATTTTTAAGAGGCAGATTTCTTTGAAAATCTGTCTTTTTTTGTTTAGAGAATCTGTAACAATAATGTAAGGTTTGAGAAGTTTTGATTGGTTGTAATCTTATAAAAAGTATAGTAAAATAAAGAAATAGAAATACTAAAAAAGTCAGGAAAGAGGCGATGGTATGGAAATGATATTTTGGTTAGTTTTATTTGTCGTTCTTTTAGTAGTAGAGATTGCGACAATGGGGTTAACAACCATTTGGTTTGCCGGTGGTGCGCTGATTGCATTTATTGCTGCGTATATCCATTTGGGCATTGGTTTGCAGATTGTTCTGTTCCTTGCAGTTTCCATATTGCTTTTGGTTCTCACAAGGCCAATCGCGGTGAAGTATTTTAATCAAGAGCGAGAGAAGACCAATGTAGACAGTCTAATTGGACAGAGAGCAGTTGTAAAGGAAGAGATCAATACCATAAAGGCAACCGGAAGAGTTGAAGTGAACGGTATGGAATGGTCGGCAAAGACAGAACATACGGAAATTATTGAAGTAAATACAATTGTTTCAATCAAAGGAATACAAGGTGTAAAATTAATCGTAGAAAAAGAGGAGGCATAACGATGGGAGTTATTGGAACAGTAATTGGGATTTTAATTGTTATTATTATTGTGGGGTTGTTACTTTCTTGTGTAAAGATCGTGCAACAGGCACAGGCCCTTGTTGTTGAGAGACTTGGTGCATATCAAGCAACTTGGGGTGTTGGACTTCATTTTAAGATTCCTGTAATCGAAAGAGTGGCAAGAAGAGTAGACTTAAAAGAACAGGTTGTCGACTTTGCTCCACAGCCGGTAATTACCAAAGATAACGTTACCATGCGTATTGATACCGTTGTGTTTTACCAGATTACAGATCCAAAGCTTTTCTGTTATGGTGTGGCGAATCCGATTATGGCCATTGAGAATTTGACGGCAACAACACTTCGTAACATCATTGGTGATTTGGAACTAGACCAGACATTGACGTCCAGAGAAACAATTAATACGAAGATGAGAGCATCTCTGGATGTTGCTACGGACCCATGGGGAATCAAGGTGAATCGTGTAGAATTAAAGAACATTATTCCACCAGCTGCAATTCAGGATGCCATGGAGAAACAGATGAAGGCAGAGCGTGAACGTCGTGAAGCAATCCTTCGCGCAGAAGGGGAAAAGAAATCTACTATCCTCGTTGCAGAAGGTAATAAAGAGTCTGTGATTTTGGAAGCAGAGGCAGAAAAACAATCTGCAATTCTTCGTGCGGAAGCAGAGAAAGAAAGACGTATTCGTGAAGCAGAAGGTGAAGCAGAAGCCATATTGAAAGTGCAAAAAGCCAATGCGGACGGTATTCGTTTCCTCAAGGAAGCTGGAGCAGACGAAGCGGTTCTTACCATGAAGAGTCTGGAGGCTTTTGAAAAAGCAGCAGATGGAAATGCAACAAAGATTATTATTCCATCAGAGATTCAGGGGATTGCAGGACTTGCAAAATCCATTGTAGAGGTTGGAAAAGAAAAATAAATAGACATCATTAGGGTATGCTGCTGCATACCCTTTATAAATTTTATACATATCATGGTTTGTGAGGTGATAGGATGGAACCAATCTTGGATTTGACAAAAGAGTATGGTCTTGTGCTGGAAGGCGGTGGCGCCAGAGGCGCATATCAAATAGGTGCATGGAAGGCACTTCGGGAAGCCGGTGTGAAAATTAACGCCATTGCAGGTACATCCGTGGGAGCGTTGAATGGGGCGTTGATTTCTATGGGTGATATGGAAAAAGCGGAAAGAATCTGGAATGAGATTCGCTATTCCCATGTGATGGACGTGGATGATCATTGGATGGAGGATTTCTTTGGAAAAGAAATATCTTTTCGTGAAATAATTCCGGAAATTGTGCGCCGTATTTCTGATGGAGGCGTAGACATTACTCCACTCCGGGAACTCATACATGAAAATATAGATGAAAAGAAAATCAGAGAGTCGGGAATTGAATTTTGCTTGTTAACATTTTCTGTCTCACAGATGAAAGAAATTGACATCAGTATTCATGATATTCCTGAGGGAATGTTGGAAGACTTTCTACTGGCCAGTGCATATTTGTTTGGATTTAAGAATGAGAAGTTACATGGTCAGACTTATGTGGATGGCGGCATTATCAATAATGTTCCTACCAATTCCTTGATTAAACGAGGTTATGATGATCTGATACAGATCCGAATCTACGGGCCGGGAAGAAAACCTAGAGTGAAACCAACGGAAGACACTGTAATTTATGAAATTGCACCGAGTGTGAAACTTGGCAGTATCATTGAGTTTGATAGAAAACGTAGCAGGCAGAATATGAAGATCGGCTATTACGATGCCAAACGGATGCTCTATGGCCTGATTGGTCGAATTTATTATATTGAACAAACGCGGGAAGAGTGGTATTATGAAAAGATACTAGAAGAATTGAGTGAGATAGAAAAAGCAGAGATTGCATTTATTCTAAAATTACCGCTTGGATATACGGATGTGGAATTGTATCTGGCTATGTTGGAGGCCAGTGCCAAGCTTCTCCATGTGCCAAAGTATAGAATTTATAAGGTGCAGGAATTAGAGGAGGCAGCCGCAAGCAGGTATCAAGATTTGGAAGACAAACTTCATCTTCCGAGATTTACCCATATCCTAATGAATATCAGAAAGGACAACGAGATGAATTTAAAAGGACGCAGCTTTTTAACATTGAAGGATTTTACGCCGGATGAGATTTTATATTTGGTTGATTTGGCGGCAGAATTGAAAGCAAAAAAGAAACAAGGCATTACCGGTAATTCTTTGAAGGGAAAGAATATTGCACTTATTTTCGAAAAGCCATCTACAAGAACCCGTTGCGCATTTACGGTTGGAGCACAAGATGAAGGAGGAATTCCGACATATCTTTCCCAACATGACATACAGTTGGGTTACAAGGAAAGCGTAAAGGATACGGCGCGTGTACTTGGCCGCATGTTTGATGGAATCGAATTCCGTGGATTCAAGCATGAACATGTTGAACAGTTGGCAGAATACAGTGGAGTTCCGGTGTGGAATGGATTGACAGATGAGTATCATCCAACACAGATTCTTGCAGATTTTTTGACCATGAAGGAACATTTTGGGCACCTTAGGGGCTTGAATTTTGTCTATCTTGGAGATGGAAGAAACAATATGGCTAATAGTCTTATGATTGGCTGTGCGAAAGTGGGAGTCAATGTTACAATTATTGCCCCGAAGGAATTATGGCCAAGTGAGGAATTGGTGGAACTGTGTGAGGATTATGCGTCAGAAGCCGGCTCCTTTGTATTGGTAACAGATTCCACAGATGCAGTGGAAGATGCGGATGTGTTATACACGGATGTGTGGTGCTCCATGGGAGAAGAAGATAAGACAGTGGAACGGATTGCTCTCTTACATCCATATCAGATTAATCAGACACTTATGGATAAGACTGGAAAAGAAGAGACCATTTTTATGCATTGTCTTCCGGCAGTGAAGGGAAATGAAGTAACAGAGGACGTGTTTGAAAAATATGCGGATGTAGTATTTGACGAGGCTGAGAACCGTCTTCATACCATTAAGGCAGTTATGGTTGCTACTCTTGGAGAATAATCAGAATGGAATACAATATTGTTTATTGTGATGTAATAGATTCCACTAACGAAGAGGTCAGAAGGCTTTCCGAGAGTGGTGGGGAGCAAGGACTTGTTGTAGTGGCGGAAAAACAAACTGCTGGCAAAGGAAGACGAGGAAGGAACTGGGACTCTCCGGAGGGAACCAATCTGTACTTTTCTATCCTGCTAAAGCCTAATGTGGAGCCGGAGAATGCGCCCATGCTGACTTTGGTTATGGCGTATAGTGTGGCACGGGTGATTCGGGAACAGGAAAAGCTCCCGATTCAGATTAAGTGGCCCAATGATTTGGTACTTTCAGGGAGGAAACTCTGTGGCATTCTAACGGAGATGCATCTGGCAGGAAGTCAGATAGAGGATGTAGTTGTGGGTGTAGGTATCAATGTAAACACAGCAGAATTTCCGGATGATTTAAAAGACAAGGCCACTTCTCTATACATGGAAAAGACAGAGAAGGTAGACCGGAGATTATTACTTAACGGCATCTTAGAAGAATTTCAGAAATGGTATGGTTGTTTTTTAAGGGAACAGAATCTGTCATTTTTGCTGGAGGCTTACAATCAGATGCTGGTAAATGGGAACCGAGAAGTGTTAGTTTTGGAACCGGGGAATGAATATGAGGCTGAAGCCCTTGGAATCAATGAACAGGGTGAGCTTCTGGTTAAAAAGAAAGATGGCAGCGTGGAAAACGTTTTTGCAGGAGAAGTGTCTGTAAGGGGAATTTATGGATACATATAGGAGGAAGTATGTACGAAGAAAAGATTGTACTTTGTGGTGCAAATTCATATGAAAAAAGATTTTATCTAAATCCGGATTTTGAAGCACTTCCGGAAACCATTCAGAATGAATTGAAGGTAATGTGTGTATTATATACAGAAGATGTGGGTGGGATTCTCACATTGGTTTTCGATGAAAATGGGGAACTATGCTTCGAAGTCACCACAGAGGAAAATGATTTCATGTTTGATGAAATAGGGAGTCGTTTGAAAATTAAGGAGCTGCAAAATACAAAGGGAGAATTACTGCAGTCTCTTCAGTTGTACTACAAAGTATTCTTCTTGGGGGAGGAACTGTAAATGTTATTGGTAATTGATGTGGGGAATACCCATATTACTTTAGGTGTATTTGATGGGAAAGAGTTGAAGGCTACATTTCGTATGACGGCCAAGCAACCACGCACCTCAGACGAGTACGGGATTCAGTTGTGCGACTTGTTGGTACATCGAAACTTTAATATTAAAGACATAGATGATGTTATCGTATCATCTGTTGTGCCGGATATTATGCACTCTCTTGGAAGTGCGATTATTAAATATTTTAATGTAAGGCCAATTGTTCCAAGTACTTTGGATATGGGACTTACCATTCATACGGAACATCCAAAAGAAATTGGCCCGGACCGAATTGTAGATGCAGTTGCTGCATATGAGAAATATGGTGGTCCTGTGATTGTAATTGATTTTGGAACTGCGACTACCTATGATGTTGTTACAGAAGACGGGGTATTTGAAGGAGGACTTATTTCAACAGGTATTCGTACTGCGGCCAGGGCGCTTTGGGGCGGTGCAGCCATGCTTCCGGAAATCGAGATAAGGAAACCTGGGTCAATTATCGCAAAAGAGACGGTGTCCAGCATGCAGGGAGGTCTTGTGTTTGGCTATATCGGCCAGGTGGAATATATTGTGAATAAGATGAAGGCGGCAGGATATGAGAATGCGAAAGTAGTTGCAACAGGCGGCTTGGGCAATATTATTGTCCCTGAGACGGACGTGATAGATATTTACGATCCAAACCTGACCTTGGAAGGACTTCGCATCATTTATGAGAAACATAAAAAGGCAGAAAGATAAGATGAAAAAGTTGACAATAGGAAATGTTGAACTTACGAATCCATATATATTGGCACCGATGGCAGGGGTAACAGACCTGCCATTTCGCTTGCTGTGCAAGGAGCAGGGAGCAGGCCTCTTATGCATGGAGATGGTAAGTGCAAAGGCAATTCAATACAACAATAAAAATACAAAGGCGCTTTTAGAGATTCATCCAGAAGAGATGCCGGTTTCTCTTCAACTATTTGGTTCAGACCCAGACGTAATCAGCGAGATTGCAAAACAGATTGAGGAGCGTCCATTTTCCATTTTAGATATCAATATGGGCTGCCCAGTGCCGAAGATTGTAAGAAACGGAGAAGGTTCTGCCCTTATGAAACAGCCAAAGTTGGTTCATGAGATAGTGAGCAAAACGGTAAAGGCAATTAAGAAACCGGTGACGGTGAAAATTCGAAAAGGATTTGACGATTCATGTATTAACGCGGTGGAAATTGCAAAGATTATAGAGGACGCCGGAGCAAGTGCAGTTGCAGTACATGGTAGGACCAGAGAACAATATTATTCCGGAAAGGCAGATTGGGAGATTATTCGTCAGGTGAAAGAAGCAGTTTCCATTCCAGTTATCGGAAACGGAGATGTAGTGTCCGGTGAAAGCGCAATTGCAATGCAAAAAGAGACTGGGTGCGACGGTGTGATGATAGGAAGAGGAGCACAAGGAAATCCATGGATTTTTTCAGAGCTACTTGCATATGATAGGACAGGGGAGATGCCGGCCCGCCCGACGATGGAAGAAATCAAACAGATGATTTATCGTCATGCAAGGCTTCAGGTGAAATATAAAGGGGAATATTTAGGAATCAGGGAGATGCGCAAGCACGTGTCCTGGTACACATCAGGGCTTCCAAATTCGGCGAAACTGCGAGGGGAGATAAATGCGGTGGAATCTTTGGAGGAACTGGAAAAACTGTTGGAAGATAGATTGTGATTTCACAGTTTAGCCATGAAGTTTCACAAAGTTTTTCTTGACATCAAATTCCCATTTGTGTATAATGTTGAAATTGTGAGAACGCAATTGTTTATCTAGAATATTCAGTCAGAATTTCACCATAAATAATACCCTAGAAGTAACACAGAGAAAGGAATTAAAGACATGGCAGAAAAGAAAAGAATTCTTACTTATACAGGTCTTCGTGCATTAGAAGAGGAACTTGAAAACTTAAAAGTGGTAAGACGTAAAGAAGTTGCAGTGAAAATCAGGGAAGCAAGAGAACAAGGCGACTTATCCGAAAACGCTGAATATGATGCAGCAAAAGATGAACAAAGAGATATCGAGACTCGCATTGAGGAGATCGAAAAGATTCTCAAGAACGTGGAAGTTGTAGATGAAGACGAAGTGGATTTGGACAAAATCAATGTTGGATGCACAGTTACATTATACGACAAAGAATTTGAAGAAGAAGTAGAATACAAAATCGTAGGTTCTACAGAAGCAAACAGCCTGGCAGGAAAGATTTCAAACGAATCACCTCTTGGAAAAGCATTACTTGGAAAAGCAATCGGTGAAGACGTTGAAGTAGAAGCTCAGGCAGGTGTGATTGAATACACTGTTTTAAAAATTGAAAGAAATGCATAATTTGCGAATATAAAAAGGAGAGAAGAACCATGGCAGAACAACAAAACGTTCAAAACGTACAAGAACCAGATTTGAATCAATTAAGAAAAGTGCGCCGTGAAAAACTTGCTGAGTTACAGGCAAATGGAAAAGACCCATTCCAAATCACCAAGTATGATCAAGATGCACACAGCCAATCCATCAAAGACAACTTTGAGGAGCTGGAAGGCAAAAAAGTATCGATTGCCGGACGTATTATGTCAAAACGTGTTATGGGAAAAGCTTCTTTCTGTCACATTCAGGATTTAGAAGGAACGATTCAATCATACGTTGCAAGAGATTGCGTTGGAGAAGAAGAATACAAAGAATTCAAGCGTATGGATATCGGTGATATCGTAGGTATCAAGGGCGAAGTATTCCGTACAAAGATGGGAGAAATTTCAATCCATGCAGAAGAAGTTACTTTGTTATCAAAGAGCCTTCAAATCTTACCGGAAAAATATCACGGATTAACAAACACAGATTTACGTTATCGTCAAAGATACGTAGACCTTATCATGAATCCAGAAGTAAAAGATACATTCATCAAACGTTCTAAGATTGTAAGCTCAATCAGAAGATACTTAGATGGACAAGGATTCCTTGAAGTAGAGACTCCAATGCTTGTTTCAAATGCAGGTGGTGCAGCAGCAAGACCATTTATCACACATTCGAATGCACTTGGTGAAGATTTCAAACTTCGTATTTCGCTTGAATTATACTTAAAGAGATTAATCGTTGGCGGATTAGAACGCGTTTATGAAATTGGACGTGTATTCCGTAACGAAGGTGTTGATACAAGACACAATCCAGAATTTACATTAATGGAATTATACCAAGCATACACAGATTATAACGGAATGATGGATTTAACAGAAAATCTTTACCGTCATGTAGCACAAGAAGTTCTTGGTACAACAACAATCGTTTACAACGGTGTTGAAATGGATCTTGGAAAACCATTCGAAAGAATCACAATGGTTGATGCAGTTAAGAAATATGCTGGTGTAGACTGGAATGAAATTCATACATTGGAAGAAGCTCAGGCAGTTGCAAAAGAACATCATGTTGAATACGAAAAACACCATAAGAAAGGTGATATTCTTGCATTGTTCTTTGAAGAATTTGCAGAAGAGCATTTGATTCAGCCAACATTTGTAATGGATCATCCTATCGAGATTTCTCCACTTACAAAGAAGAAACCAGAAAATCCAGAGTATACAGAACGTTTCGAGTTCTTTATGAACGGATGGGAAATGGCAAATGCTTACTCAGAGCTTAACGACCCAATCGACCAGAGAGAGCGTTTCAAAGACCAAGAAGCACAACTCAGTCAGGGAAATGAGGAAGCAAACACAACTGACGAAGATTTCCTTAATGCATTGGAAATCGGTATGCC
>JAZQBW010000017.1:0-2406 GCA_045545895.1 Faecalimonas sp. | reverse complement strand
AGAATTATATGCATTATGTAAATAAATATGTCGAAATATGAAGAAAAATACAGAATTTCGCTCCAATCTAGTAGAATAACTTTGAAAAGACAAAGGAGGGATTCGAATGAATATGGAGCAATTGTTCAGAAAATGCAGATTCTCCAAAAGATATCTAGGGTATCAGGCATTACTAGAATGTGTGCTGGTTACTTTAGAGGATGAAGAAGCACTCTTGTTTATGACAGGCATTTATATGGACGCAGCAAAAAGGTGCCGCACTTCATGGAAACAAGTGGAACGCAATATTCGCACCATGCTGGATTGTTCTTGGAAGGCAGGAGGAAAAGAACCATTGGAACAGATTTCCGGTGGCGTATTATACGCAAAGCCATCCGTAGGTGAAGTAATCGAGATCTTCACTTGTTACCTAAAAGAGCATCCAGAGATCAGTCGTGAACGAGAGTAAACTTTCGGAAATAATGAACCCGAATGTCCGCGAATTTTAGAAGGACATTCGGGTTTGTTGTTTGTGGAATGTTACCCACATAATTATCCACAAAAATATTATGGTTATCATGATTCCACTTGAATATGCTTTGTCAGGGTGTTATAATCCTAGCAAAGCATATTTTCTTTTGCAGAGCATCGTGCCTTGCATTCTGAAAGGGAATAGTCCCATCATTTATCATATCTATATAATTGTACTATATTGGGAGAGGTACAATTATATATTTGGAAAATCCATGCTTTTAATTTCACATTAGTAAAAGCAGGAGTTTTCAGGATATACTCCTGCGAAGAACAGGAGGTAAACCGAATATGGGAAAAGACACTGGCTGGAAGGGGTTCCTTTCAGACGATGCACGTTACGCTGATGTTATCAACGGAGTTGCATGTAAGGGTGAGCAGGTCATAAAAAAAGAAGACTTGCAGGAGATGGACACGCAGACAGGGATGTTTCGTGGTCCGAAATTTATCCACAAATTGACACAATCAAGGAAAGGAAATGTGAAGGTTCGAGATTGCTTGAGAAAAGTTGCATTTGGAACGAATTTCTCAATTATCGGAATCGAGAATCAAGAGACCATGGATTATTCCATTCCACTTAGAAATATGTCATATGATGTGGATGCATACGAAAGACAAGCGATAAAGATACGAAAAGAAACGAGAAAAAAACACAAAGGATTAAGTGCAGGAGAGTATCTCTATGGATTTAAGAAAGATGACAAACTACTGCCGGCAGTAACATTTATATTATATTCCGGTTCCAAATCTTGGGATGGTCCGAAGACACTGCATGAGATCCTAGATTTCACGGATATACCAGCGGGATTAAAAGAAATGGTGTCAGATTATCAGATTAATCTGGTAGAAATTCGAGAATTAGAAGATACCAGCGTTTTCAAAACAGACGTGAAGCAGGTATTCGATTTTATTCGTTGTTCCAATGATAAGAAAGCGCTGAAAGAGCTGGTGGACACGGATGATTATTACAAAAATATGGAAGAAGATGCATTTGATGTAGCAGTTCAATACACAAATGCGACAGAATTAATTGAAGCAAAAGAGTATTATGAAAAGGATGGTGAAGTAGATATGTGTAAGGCGCTTACGGACTTAATTGAAAGTGGGAGAGCAGAAGGAAAAGAGATTGGTAAGGATGAGAAATTAAGAGAACAGGTGGAAAAGAAAGTAAAGAAAGGTCTTTCTATTCCAGAAATTGCAGATGCGTTGGAAGAAAAAGTTAAAGATATTGAGAAAATCGTAGCAGAATTGCAAACACAATAGAGGCTCCCAGAACCTCTGGTTATGTGGTTAATGAATCAACTTAAAGACATTGGCCACGTGTCCGGAGGTTTTTTTGTACAATTTCTGCAAATGTATTTAGCGGAATTGTCGCTAAGTGAGGCGAAAAAGCATGGACTGTTATATCATTGTTTTGAGGTGATGAACTTGCAGATAAGAGTGAGAAATTTACGAGAAGACAAAGATATGACACAGAAGCAGATGGCAGATTTACTATGTTGTAGCCAACGAGTGTATAGCAATTACGAACGTGGAGAGGTTGATATTCCTAGCAGAGTCTGGGTGGAATTGGCAAAGTTTCATGGGACAAGTGTGGATTATCTAATGGAGTTAACAGACCAAAAAGAACCATATCCGGAACGGAAAAAGAAAAATTATAGATTGTAAAGATTGGATTGACGAGAGCCTTCGGTTGTGTGACCGAAGGTTTTTTATTTGTCCACATGGTTATCCACAATATCCACATTGAATATCTGTAAGATGTTATGTAAAATATAATCACATCAAATAAGACACAGATTCGTATCGAATCATTCAAAGTGTTTAACGGTGTTCATCAAAGAACACATCTAGAGGTCAAGACAGTTCGGTCATGGAATCTCAAGGTTGATGAAA
>JAZQBW010000016.1:0-7728 GCA_045545895.1 Faecalimonas sp. | reverse complement strand
GAAGTAATTGTTGGATGCTTCGATTACTATGGACAGGAAGCATTTATGGTAGTTAACATCACACCAGATGCAGGAAATAAGGGTTCAGAGCAAAAGGTTAGATTAACATTTGATGGAGCACAGTCAGGACAGTATATTGGTATGAATGATACTGATTGGCAGACATTGAACTCATCTAGCACACTTCCACTTACTATTCCGGCAGGTGAAGCAGTTGTGATTGTTTTGGATTAATAAGGAAATGAAATTATAATAAGGTGAGACCATAGGTTTCACCTTATTATATATAAGAGAAAATATGACGGAGCATTTGGATAGGAGGAACTTATGGTGGAATTTTGGAAAAATGCTGATTTTAATGTTGTGAAAGAGAATTGTCTACCAGTTGCAATTCGGGATTCAAAAGGTGTAGAAGAGGTTGAGGAATTTCTGAATGAGAAACCTGCGAGTGTGTCTTTTGAATCCACACATTGTGCCAAGTTTATGGAACAAGGGGCGTATGTGGTGCTAGATTTCGGAAAGGAATTATGCGGCAGCATTAGATTTACTATAAAGGTATGTTTTGGTGCTGGAAGCAAGTTTCGAATTACCCTTGGTGAATCTCTTTCAGAAGCTTGTTCATCTATCGGAGAGAAGAATGCAACCAATGACCATTCGCCAAGAGATTTTGTGGCAGAGCTCTCCGGTATGGCAGACTTAACTTTTGGGCAGAGTGGATTCCGCTTTGCACGTATCGAGTTGATAACAGAGCATCCTGTTTGGGTGAGAAATGTTTTTGCAGTAAGCACATTGCCTTATTTTGAAAGAGAAGGATATATTAAGACCAGTGATGAGGAACTGAATCGAATTATCGATACGGCATTTTACACATTGAAACTTAATTTCCAAAATGGGTACATTTGGGATGGAATTAAGCGTGACAGACTGGTTTGGAGTGGAGATTTGAATCCGGAGATTGTTACATCTCTTTATATGTTTGGAGATAACAAGAACATTACAAATTCGCTCACGTTTTTAAAGAACGCAACACCTGAAACAGAGTGGATTAACACTATTCCTACCTATTCTGCATGGTGGGTAGTGAATTTGTGTGACTACTGCAGAATGACTGGAAACACACAGTATTTTGAAGAAAATAAGGATTACGCGAAAGCCATTTTCAAGAGATACAACAAGTATATTGATGTAGATGGTACAATTGATTTTCAATTGCCTCAGGACGCTATGCCATTCTATTTGGATTGGCCGACTTTTGAGACAGAGGATGCAGTAATTGGCACAGCGTCGCTTATTGTTTATGCTGCAAATCGTTTTCTTGTGATGGAAGACAATGAAGACTGCCATATGATTGTGGAAAAATTAAGTAAATATCTTGATTTGCCATGTGAGTATAAACAGACACGGGCATTCCAGATTTTGGCTGGAAGAAACCCGGAAGGTGAGGATGCATTTTTGGAAAAAGATGGAGCCATAGGAATGTCAACATTTATGGCATACTATATTTTGGCAGCAAATGGACTGGCAAATGGGAAAAACAGTCTCTCAATGATAAAAGATTATTTTGGGGCAATGATTTCCCGAGGCGCAACGACTTTCTGGGAAGACTTTCATATGGACTGGTTAGAGGGAAGTGGCCGTATTGATGAACTGCCGCAACAAGGTCAGAAGGATATCCATGGGGACTGCGGTGCATTCTGTTATCTAGGTTTCCGACATTCCCTCTGTCACGGTTGGGCATCTGGAGTACTTGCGTTTATTATCGAATATATCCTTGGTTTGAAGCTGGAAAACGGCGGTGAGACATACCATGTGACACCTCATACAATGGGGCTAAAAGAGATTGAGGCGAAGATTCCGGTAAAAGACAAATGGCTTTCAATACATGTGGCAGACGGACAAGCTACAGTGCAAGAAATATAAAGGACAGAAATGATTGAGCCCTTGGATTACTCCAGGGGCTCATTTTCTTCTGATGGTTTACGAAAGAGTTTTTTTCTGAATTCACTTGCACTCATGTTCATATATCGTTTGAAGGCCACACCAAAAGAGTGCAATGAAGAAAAGTGCAGTTGCTCTGCAATATCACTGATGCTCATTGCGCTTGTTTTTAACAATTCTGCAGCAATCATAATCTTTTTCTGCAATAGATAGTCTTTTATGGTCATATCCATTTTTTCTTTAAACGCATGAGACAAGTAATACTCACTATAGGACAATGTTTTTGCAATTTCTTTTACACTTGTCAGCTTGATGTAGTGTTTGTCAATGTATTTCAGGGTCTGATATACTGCATTGTTTGAAGTTGATGTATTTACTTTGCTCAGTTTTTCTTTGGATTTTCCGTTCAAAATTCGATAAAGGAGTATCAACATTTGGCAGAAGTAACATTGTATCATAACGTTACTTTCTTCATCGCGCATATAGAACTCGTTGATAAGCAAATTGAACAGTGCCTGTATATTTCCTTCATCCTCCAAAACAAAATCTTGCATGTTGCTAATTGTATCAAAGAACACACGAGTGCTTACTTCATCTGCATTTGGTACAAAGCCGATACAGAAGTAGTGAAAGTTTTGCTCTGAGTCCGCTACAATGCGATGGTTCGGTCCTTGTTTGATATAGTGGATTTGTCCTTTTGAGAGTTCCAAACATTTATCATCATAATATACAGTGGCCTTTCCAGAAACCACATAAGTGATTTCATCACAGTGCTGAATATGTTCGGAGATTTCTCCGTTTTTAATTAAAGATAGTTCTGCAATCTGCAGGATATCGCCGGATGGGAGACTTATTTGTCCTTTGGCAAATATCCGGTCGTAGGAAAAGAGTTTATTGGTTATCTTCATCGCATTTTTTCTCCAATTAAAATTTTGATAATTATAACACATTTACATGATAATCACAATAAAGATGTCTATCAGAACAAAATAATGACAGCAATTTTTTGACAGTGCAATAGCAATTAACTCGATTGTGGAATTTTATGTAATTTGTTACATTTGAATTAGTATAGAGCAAGTGCCGCTTGCAAAGGTACATCTTTAAATAAAGGAGGATTTATATCATGAAAGTAGCAGTTATTGGATGTGGAACAATTGCAAACAACGCACATATTCCATCGTATATGGCAAACCCAAAAGCAGAGATTAAATATTTCTGCGATATTGATTTAACAAAAGCACAAAAGGCAGTAGAGCAATATGGATGTGGGATTGCAGTTGCGGATTACAAGGAAGTGCTTGCAGATGAAGAAGTAGTGGCAGTGTCTGTATGTACACCAAACTTAATGCACAGTAAAATTGCAATTGATGCAATGAAAGCAGGCAAACATGTATTATGTGAAAAACCGGCAGCAAGAGTATATGAGGAAGCTCTTGAAATGCAACAAGTACAACATGAAACAGGAAAAATTTTAAATATTGGTGTTGTAAATCGTTTTAATACAAATGTAAACAAATTAAAAGAATTGATTGATGCAGGTGAGCTTGGTGAAGTGTATCAAGTTTATGTAAGTTTCCGCAATCATAGAAGTATTCCGGGACTTGGCGGTGCATTTACTACGAAAGATATTGCCGGTGGCGGAGTTATGATTGACTGGGGTGTTCATTTCTTTGATATCGTAATGTATTGCTGTGGAGATCCTAAGACAAAGAGTGTATCTGCAGAAACATTTTCTAAGCTTGGAAGTCCTATCAAGGATTATACATATGTTGGAATGTGGGCAGGTCCGGAAATTCCAGATGGTACATATGATGTGGAAGAAGGCGTTACAGGTATGATTCGTACGGAAGGACCAGTGATTACGTTCAATGGTGCATGGGCACAAAATATCGGTATTAATGAAATGTATATTGATTTTATGGGAACAAAGGGTGGTGCAAGACTCCAATATGGTGCCAACTTTACACTTTATTCTACAAAAAATGGCATGCTTACAACAACATCGTTTGCCAACCAAGAAAAACCAATGTTCCAAGAAGAAATTGATGCTTTTGTAGATTGTGTAGAATCTGGAGAAAAATTGGTGTCTCACATTGATACAAACATTATCACGGCACAAATGATGGATGCAATTTACCGTTCGGCAGAGGAACATAGAGAAATCGAATTGTAAAAATGCAATAGAACATGACGAGAGGATTTTACTATGAAGAAAATTGGATTTATTGATTATTTTTTGAACGAGTGGCATGCAGATAATTATCCGGAAATGATTGTAAAGGCAACTAACGGAGAATACAAGGTATGTTACGCGTATGGGCACGTAGAGCCATCGAAAGAATCTGGTCTAAAGACCAATGTTGAGTGGGCAAAAGAACATGGTGTGGAACTTCTGGATAGTATCGAAGAAGTAGTGGAGAAAAGCGATTTTCTTGTAGTGTTATCACCAGACAATCCGGAGATGCACGAAGAACTTTGTGATTTACCACTAAAATCTGGAAAACCGACCTATGTAGATAAAACTTTTGCACCGGATAAGGAGACTGCTATCCGTATTTTTGCTAATGCAGAGGCACACGGAACGCCATGCTATTCTACTTCTGCACTCCGTTTTTCGGCAGAACTGGACGAAATCGATATGGATAACATTTACAAAGTCTATAGCGAGGGACCGGCAAGTCTTTCTGTCTATGTAATTCATCAGATAGAGCCAATCATTCTCTTAATGGATACTCGGGTTAAGAGAATGATGTTCTTGGGAGATGTGGTACATCCATCTTTAATCATTGAATTTGTGGATGGCAGATTTGCACAGCTTTATCATAGGGATGATGAGACGATGAGCTTCCGTATTACCACAGTTGATGAAGCAAACTCGGCAAAACATTATGAAATCAAATCGGACTATTTCGGACGTTTCATTAAAGCAATGATTCAATTTTTCGAAACAGGGGTTGCACCGGTTTCTCATGAACAAACAATTGACGTTATTGCAGTACGAACAGCGGCTATCAAAGCAGCAGATAAGCCGTTTGAATGGATTGAACTATAGAGGGGGAATGAAGATGTATCAGTTTCCAATTGGTGTGATGTTGGACTCATTTAAGTTAGATACCAATGAAGCAATCAAGAAGGTAGCCGAAATCGGAGCAAAAGGTGTACAGATGTATGCTACTACTGGAGAACATGCACCGGAGAGTATGAGTGTGTCTGCAAGAAAAGAATTGCTTAACCGAATGAAAACAAATGGCCTGGTATTTTCTGCAATTTGCGGAGATTTGGGTATGGGATTTGGCAATCCTGATAAGAATCCGGAGTTGATTGAAAAATCTAAACGTATTTTAGAGCTTGCAATGGACTTGGAGTGTAATATTGTGACCACGCATATTGGCGTGGTTCCAGGTGATAAAAATCATCCAAGATATCAGGTTATGCAGGAAGCATGTGGAGAATTAGCGCGCTATGCAGACGAGATGAAGGCGCATTTTGCTATTGAGACTGGTCCGGAAACTTCTTTGACGTTAAAAGGTTTCTTGGACAGTCTTGGTTCTACCGGAGTGGCAGTTAATATGGATCCTGCGAACTTGGTTATGGTAACAGGGGACGACCCGGTACAGGCGGTTTATAATCTAAAGGACTATATTGTGCACACACATGCAAAAGATGGTATTAAATTACTGGACAGTGATCCGGAAGTAATTTATGGTATCAAGAATATTGAAGACGTGATCCAAGAAGGAGAAGTATTCCGTGAAATGCCATTAGGCGAAGGTCATGTACCATTTGAGAAATATCTTGCGGCATTGGAAGATATCGGATATAAAGGCTTTTTGACGATTGAACGAGAAGTGGGAGATGATCCGGCAAAAGATATTGCTCTTGCGGCAGAGTATCTGCGTGCACAAATGAGCAAGTAAAAGACAGAAAGAGATGAGGGCATGAAGATTTATAATGTAGTGTTGATTGGTTGCGGTCACATGGGTGAAGTGCATTTGGAACACATTTATTATAAGGATGATATCTGTGTTAGTTGTGTATGTGATAAGGATGAAGCGCGCGCAAAGGAGTTTCAAAGGAGATTTAATGCAAAGAGTATTTCTGTTAATGCAGAAGAGTGCATTAGTAGGAAGGAAACCGATATTGTGATTATTGCGACATATCCTTCTACTCATTTGGAACTTTTAAAACTGTGTTTGAAATATAAAAAACATGTTATTTGTGAAAAACCATTTGCTACTACACTGGAGGATGGCAGAGAGTTCGTAAGGCTTGTAAAAGCACATCCGGATGTAAAGGTTTTGATAGGTCATATTCTGCGTCACAATGCGACTTATCGCAGGGTAGCAAAGATGATAGAGGAAGGTGCAATTGGACATCCGATCATTATGCGCATGTCTCAGAACCATCATACGATGAATTGGGATAGATATCGTAGACTAATTGAAGAGACCTCACCAATTGTGGATTGTGGTGTACACTATCTGGATGTGATGCAATGGTTTACAAATGCTACTATTACAGATATCTCGGGAATCGGCATGAGAACAGAGGATGATCTTCCGCTTAACAAATGCAATTATGAAATGGTGACGGTCAAGCTTTCAGATGGTTCTATAGGGTTTTATGAAGCGGGATGGACCAAAACCATCACATCAAATAATACGAAGGAGTTTGTTGGACCGAAGGGAAGCATTCGATTAATTTTTGCAAAGGACAGAATGAATCATCAAGAAGAGGGTGATTTAATCGAGTATTATAGTTTGGAAGACAAAACCTATCATACAATCAATGTGAATTCTGAGCGCAAGCCAACGGATGTTCAAATGCGTTGCCTTATCAGGATGATAGAGGAAGAACTTCCAGATAGACCAACAATTGATGAAGTATATGCGAGTTTTGAGGCGGCAATGAAAGCCGAGACAAGCATTCAGAAAAGTATACAAATGTAGTAATCGAGCAGACTGGTTATGACAGACATGAGCCCTTGGATATCCAAGGGCTCAATGTTTTAAAATCCCAATTCTTCTCCGATCAGAATCACCTTGATTCTTCCCTTTTGTCTGGAGTGACGTGTAATCACAATCTGACAGCACATGCAATCCTGGGAGTGGCAATCACCGCAATGTCCAAGTGCAGCGCAAGGAGTACGGGTCCCAAGTCTGGCAGCGTTAGGCGGTGCAGCGTGTGTTCCCACACGTTGAATGCCGGAATCTACATCATCTACCACTTTATTCATGCCGGCCAGAACAAGAACATTGTCTGGTCCGCAGAGCAGACAAGCCAGGCGATTTCCGTTGCCATCAATATTTACTAATTCACCGTCGATGGTAATGGCATTAGAACTCATCAAAAAATAGTCAGCAGCCATTGTTTCCAAATAAATCCCTTTCTTTTGCTCCGGTGATTTGGCACTGTCCCGATCAATAAAGCGAAGAGAAGGGGTGTCCTTTATTGCATCAACAAGACCGGTTTCTCGCACTGTTGCGGAGCCACCCATACCGACCGTGCCACCGTCTTTCATAATATCTAAGGCTAGTTTTACTGCATCTTCCTTGGTAGGGCAGTAAAATGCTTCTATATTTCGCTTTTCAAAGTTTTTAATCATTGTTTTTGCTATAGTTGCATAAGCTTGTTGTTTTGGTGTCATAGTATGTACCTCCGTGTGTTTTCAGGCTAATATTTATGGATATTATATCATAGATATATTAAAAAATATGCAAAATTTGGAGATATTTTATGGAAGTGAAAAAAGTGAAAAAAATTTAAAAAAGTAATTGACAAAGTATA
>JAZQBW010000015.1:0-3111 GCA_045545895.1 Faecalimonas sp. | reverse complement strand
GCTGAAGCCAGAGCTATGGCTGAAGATCTGCTGGCTGGTACTGGCATGGGAGTGTACAGAATCTATCTGAATTGCGACTACAATGCCTATGTCCCGGCACAGGAAACCCGAACCTTAGAAAACTGCAACTATGGCTACACCCTGGAATGTCTGCGAATGGTAAAGGGAGTACCCTGTGCTTCCGATAGCGGTGTCAGCGATGGCGCATTGGAGGATTACTATTCCCCCAGTTGGCCTTATGAGAAATTGACCATTTTCATCACCGATGATGGTATCCAGAGCGTTCAGTGGTCCTCTCCCATCGAGGTCACGGATATTCTGGTGGAAAACTCCAATCTGATGCCCTTCAGTGATGTAATGGATATTTTCAAGAAGATGGGACCCATTGTATTCACCCCCAATGAAATGAGCAGCAACCTCCCCTATGGTGATAGTGAGGTGGCAGAATATGGCTTGAACATTACCGAAGTCCGCCTTGAACTGCGCCGTATTCGTGAGCAGGATAGTGTCAAAGACGGCCTTCTGGTTCCGGTGTGGAGCTTCTATGGCAATACATGGTATACCAGCAAGGACGGAAGCAAGATTGAAACTCCCATCTCTAACCTTAATACCTGCCTGCTGACGATCAACGCAGTCGATGGCAGCATTATCGATTTGTCCAAGGGATACTAATTTCTACATTTTGCGGCAGGCATGGAGATCATGCCTGCCGTTTCTTATGCACTGATGCAAATTGAAAAAAGCAGGACCCGTGGGTCCTGCTCTGTTCGATAAATTGGAATTTCTGCTCTCTTAGTTTAACTACTGCAGAACAATTTCATATATCTCGCTCAATACATTTTTTAGACTACTCCAAAAACTAACAGTCCTGCCTTCGCTAACGATAATGACAGTATCTTCAGTTCCGCTATAAGTAAGCCTATAACGGTTAGCAGAAGAAAGTCCAGTAAAAACACAAGTGTTAGTGCGAGAATCAATTGCTCCATATAGAATAGGTGTACTATTATTGTCGGCATTCCAAAGCAACAGTTCGCCATCAATGCTATCCTTTGCTTGTATGCTTACTCTAATTTGAGTGTTGTTGGTAAATAATACATAGTTTCCAACATCAGCTGCTGTTGCCTCAAGGGCGGCTGATGTAAGGTTATAGACACCATCCTCTACTGAATAAACTGTGGGGTTTCCCTGAGTGTGCATATCCTTAATAGTTAAAAAGCCCAGGGAAAGGAAACACACCATAAGAATACTGACAAGGATTACTACAATTCCTGTTCGGATACGATGACGTTTTACTTTTTTTGCATAGTTTATTATTTGAATCTCATCACTTCGTATTGTCTTCTCTGGAAAGGGATTTGCTGTTTTCATTCTTTCCAATTTCTCGCTGCAAGCAGGACATTGTTTCAAATGTTCCTCCAAAGCAACTTTGCTATCCTCAGAACAATCATTCTCCAGATACAACGGAAGCAAATCATCAACGATGCTACAATTCAACTTCATATTTTACCCTCCAAATCTTCAATCAATTTGCTTTTTGCACGATAGAAAGTGACTTTCGCCCATGATTCTGATTTTCCACACACTTCAGCAATTTCTTTGAAACTCAAATCACCAAACACCCGTAACATAAATACTTCTCTGTACGGCTCTCTCAGCAGGTGTAAGTATTTATGTATTTTCAAGACTTGTTCCTTATCTTCTAAAGCTTCAAAGAAAACCTCATCATTTGTAGTGTTTTGAGAACTTTCCCTATCAACAAATCTTTTTCTTCGTTTTTGCTCTTTATAGAATGCATTTTTTGCAATTTGGCATAGCCATGTTTCAATCTTGCAATCTCCACGAAATTGCCCTATGTGCAAGTAAGCTTGATAAAAAGTTTCCGAAGTAAGTTCTTCGGCTAAACTTATGTCACCGCAAAGGGACAATAAATAACGAAAAATAATAGGGGTGAATTTTTGAAATACTTCTTCATACTCGTGCATAATCTATCACCTCGTTTCAACTATTAGAGTCTTCAAAACAAAAAAAGACACAAAGTTTTGAGAAAATTTTAATCCTTTTTAAAAAGTAATAGTACAGTGAGAAATAGAGATGGTTTGCCCATATATGAGCAAACCATCTCTTTATCAAATTTAAATTCAAGTTTTACGAACTGTTTTCATTTTTATTATACTCAGAGCAATGTAGAAAATCAATGTTGCAAAGCACCAAACAGAAATAATGGCAAACAATAATAAAACGATAATCGTTCGGTAACGACTTTTCTACCGTGTTCCTTTACACTATGGATAGATTTGAACACCCAAGGAAAGGAGGGTATCGAAATGATAAAAACGATTGCCTCAGCAGTAAAGCAGGCTGTGTTCAGCAAAAGTTTTCTTGTCAGCTGGATTGGAGTGGTTGCCATTATCGCCGTATCCTCCATTCAGCAGATATTGGAAGCATTCCGTGCCGATGAACTGCTGATGATCGGTTTCCACGATACCTTTATCGCAAATGCACTTGTGTCGGATGGCATGACCCTTGCCTTACCCATTCTCGCAGCGCTCCCTTTTACCGCATCCTTCGTGGATGCTGTAAAAAGCGGATACATAAAGGCATATTTGCCCCGCACTACCCGATTGAACTATCTCACAAGCAGATGTGTTGCCTGTTCTGTTTCCGGCGGCTTGGTGCTGGCCCTGGGCATTCTTGTTTCCTATGTGATTTCCGCATTGGTCTTTCTGCCAATGGAAGCACCGCTCCCCAAGGATGTAAAAGCTCCCTCATATTTCGCAGAACTGATGGAGAATGTAATGCTCTTTTTCTGTTCCGGTGCGTTCTGGTCTTGCGTGGGCCTGACCTTTGCTACACTGACGAGCAGTAAATACATGGCTTAAGTCGGAGGCCAAGCGGTCTTAGGAAGACAAATCCCCACTACAACTCCTTGGCTCACAGAACGACATGGCTACGATCCGACTTCCCCAAGGATGTAAAAGCTCCCTCGTATTTCGCAGAACTGATGGAGAATGTAATGCTCTTTTTCTGTTCCGGTGCGTTCTGGTCTTGCGTGGAAGTCGGAGGCCCAAGCGGTCTTAGGAAGACAAATCCCCACTACAACTCCTTGGGTCA
>JAZQBW010000014.1:0-2691 GCA_045545895.1 Faecalimonas sp. | reverse complement strand
AATATTGAATTGCTTGCTTTTCTGATACTTTTGGTAATATACTCATAATCTTCTTTTCCTTTACTCATAAAACGCTTTCACACTAATCACGTATCTCAACTTCCAACTTGTTCCCTGCTATATCTGCATTTTTCAGTCTTATCTCATACAAATCTTTACGCTCATTGTACACCGGCGTAACTGCCTTCCCATTCACTTCAAAAGTACGTGTTCCACAATCTGCTTTTTTGTATGCTAATGCGATTTCTCCACCTTTTACTCGTAAACGAAGTTTCATGGATGACATCGGCAAAACCTTTGCAGGACTTATGGTGATGCCATTCAGGTCCGCCTTGATTCCGAAAATATACCACATCAAAATCTTAACAAGTACGCAGCCACTTCCGGTAAACCAATCATTCATAGATTCACCGTCAAAACCTTTTTCCAAATCATAAGAATATGAATTTGGCATGACAAACGGTGTATGTGTAAGATGTTCGTGCGTCAGTGGTAATACCTTCTCGAGTTGTCTCCATGCCAATTCTGCTTCTCCTAATTCAAATAATGCCCATATAGCAAACATAGTTGCATGGATATAAGTAGCTCCGTTTTCAGCAGTGCCCCTCGGCAAATGCGTGATACGTCCAACTTTTTTATTTTCCAAAGCAAAATATGGCTCAAAAGTTTTATATCCATACTTACTGTCTAATCTTTTAAATGCCTCTAGAATATCTGGCTTTAGGCTTTCATCTGCTTCTATCATACCTGACAATATCCAAAAAGCATTTGAGGTAAGACCATCCCGATTCTGACCATCATTATCACAAAAACTTCCGATTTTATAGCCATAATCATCGCCCCATCCATGGATAATCTTTCGCTTACCATCTTCATTTATATCCACGGCATATTTCATTAGACCGTCAGAAACCTTCCGCGCCAACGCCTCATATTCTTCTGCCTTATCAGGCATCTCTAAATGATTCATAATTTGTATCATTTCTCTAAGGTTCTGATAGAACTGCAAGGTCGCCATAACAGACACACCCGTTCCATACTCCTTGCTTTTATCATTGGATTCTCCCAATCCATCCAGGGCATCATTCCAATCCCCATACAAAATATGAAGACAATTTGTTTCCTCATCCAAATTAGAAGATAAGTATTCCATAATTTGAATCACATGAGACAACACACTGTCTCTCTTATTGCTGAAAGAAACTGCTCGTCCTTCATAATGGTAATACCCACACTCTTCTTCTAAAATGGAGTAATCCCCTGTCACAGCAAGATAAGTATAAATTGTGGAGATTACCCAAACACCCTGATCAATAAATGGACGCAAATCCATGACCGGAAGTGCTCCTTCGTAAGCCGGATATGAATACTGGCGCGGTGCTCTCCCATCATCGCCAATATAGTTTAATGCCTCTAATATTTTCCCGCGACAATAATCCGGAATCCACATCAATGCAGCTTCCAACTGTTGAAAGATATCGCGAATACCGATTAACGCACCACCATAATTTTTTGCTCTAGAGCAAAACTCAACCTGACGAAATACAGATTTCACAAAACGGTCAAAAGCCATATCCTCTATTCCATCTATCTGTACATCTTCGAATTCCATGAATGGAATATCTCTGCCAAGTTCTATCTCTTTTTCGTATAATAACGCATCAATTTCTGGTGTACAAACTACTTGATTTGCATCTGCCTGAGCCTTTTCTTCATTATCTTGCGAGATTGCTACTGTATAACTAATCTCGTAAGACTCATACGCAGCCATATGTAACGGAACGATAGTCGCCGCAACTGCGTTGTCTGTAAATTCCGTATACGTTTTTCCTTGTTCAAAAGTGCCATTTTGCAAAGAAGTAGAACCATTTACCGTATTGTGCATACTGCCCGCGAAATCGCTATAGGAAGTAGTCGTATGCATTGGTCGCTCCTCTTCACTAATTGACACACATGCACTATAGATATGGCAATCACTTCTAAACACATCCTCTATCACTCTAAACTCGAAGCCTTTGGTGGTGTACTTGCATGATTTAAAAAATTTGGTTCCCATATCGTCGCTAAATGCATTCCGCAAAAGTGGATTGAAATAACTGGCAACATAAGTATCTGCCTCAGCCTCTCCATTCACCAACCTCACACTAAAACGAAGATTTTGCTTTTCATCTACAAACATTCTGACACAACTTGTAAAGTCTTTTGTTTCTGTAAAATAATAAACTGCTTCTGGAGCAAATACCACATACCGCCTGACATCTACTTCCATAGGGACTTTCCCAGCACCTGTAAGAGAGATCGGAAAATACTTACCGCCTATTTTTCTTCCTGCATAAAAGCACAGATTCGGAACGTGTCCACCGAAGTAACTGTCCAATACAACATTAAAGGTGCCTTTTAAAATCTGTAACCCACCGGATGCATATGCCCAAAGCGTCAGCCCATCTTTAGAATATGGATATCGGCTGTCTCCAAATGGGCGTTCAAAGCAGACCACTTCTGATTCACTCAAAAACCAGCAATTTTCCGGTAACTTATTCTGAACATTCGTTTTCTGATTTTCTTGTAGCAACCGCACTTTTCCCTGCAGTTCATTCATTCTGTCCTGAAACAACATACTCTTACTGCTACTCCTTCGCAAATATTTTAAATGTTACAACTTCAAAAGGTTTGATCGCAAACGGTAATTCC
>JAZQBW010000013.1:0-11137 GCA_045545895.1 Faecalimonas sp. | reverse complement strand
TCCATCCCGGCAGCTTTCCCTGTCTGCATGTCCACATCGGAATCTCCAATATAAACACACTCCTCTTTGCTTACACCAAGTTTTTCCGCAATCATCAATGCTGCTGTAGGATCCGGCTTTCTCGGAACATTGTCCTGCTGTCCCTGCACATGAGCAAACGTTCCTTCTTCAAAGAAGGTCGCCACAACATCCAGGGTCTGCAAATGTGGTTTGTTAGACAATACTGCAAGTTTGACACCTGCTTCTTTCAAATGGCGTAACATCTCCACGACTCCCTCATATGGTGCCACATGGTAAGTACAGTTCTCCTTAAAGATACGTCCGTAAATCTCCATAGCATTTTCCATATGAATAAGTTCTTTGTCACCGGCTGCCCGGAGTGCACGTTCCATTAAACATCTTGCCCCGCTTCCCACAAAGGACTTACACTGTTCACTTGTAATACAAGGTAAATGTAGTTCTTTCAGTGTTGCATTTACCGAATAAGTTAAGGATTCTAATGTATCCGTCAAAGTACCGTCTAAATCAAAAATACACGCCTTATACATCATCGTCCTCCTTTAGATTTCTAAATCTATCATATTATGAAGACCATAAAATTTCAATACATATTTATGAAAAAAGATATTGGCGCATCACCTTTAGCGCATGCTTTTCCAAACGGCTTACTTGTGCTTGTGAAATATTAATATCCTGAGCTACCTCAATCTGAGTTTTTCCCTCGAAAAAACGTAATCGAATAATATATCTCTCCCTCTCGCCAAGGCGTTCCATTGCTGCCTGAAGTGCCAGCTCCTCCACCCAGTTTTCCTCTCTGTTTTTCTTGTCACTAACCTGATCCATCACATAGAGAACATCATCCCCATCATTGTACACAGGCTCCTGCAGACTCATGGGAGTCTGAATGGCATCTAGAGCAAACACAATATCTTCTTTATCAATTCCGATTTCAGATGCAATCTCTTCCAAAGTTGGCTCTTTTAGATTTCGCTTCATATAGTTTTCTTTTGCATAAATAGCCTTGTATGCAGTATCACGAAGAGACCTGCTGACACGAATGGAATTGTTGTCCCTCATATATCTGCGGATTTCTCCGATAATCATGGGTACCGCGTAGGTTGAAAATTTTACATCCAATTCCGTATTAAAATTATTGATTGCCTTTATTAATCCCACACAGCCGATTTGAAACAAATCATCTGCATTTTCATTACTATTTGAAAAACGTCTGATTACGCTTAAGACTAACCTTAAATTCCCCTTAATATATTCCTCTTTTGCTTCTTGATCCCCTGCCTTAATTCGCTCAAACAGTGCCTTCTTTTCTTCTTCCCTTAAGACTGGAAGTTTTGAGGTATCTACCCCGCAAATCTCAACTTTACTAAGAGCCATCTTGATTCATCCTCCTATCACATTTCGTAATAGTAAAATGATGCTCAAGATGGCTCCTTCCTATTCTTCTCTATACAGAAATAAAAAAACTTTTAGTCCTTGACAAAATCTCATCGGTCCCACTTATCCGCCAGATTCTGAATCTGACTTTCAAATTTGGCTAAATCCTTATTTGCAAGTCCTTCATTCTTTAAAACAACCTCCATCAAACGTTTGGCTGCCAGCACCACACGATTGAATGCACTCTGTGCCTTGGCCCTTGTCGGCTTCACAACGGCTTTCTTTGCTACTTTCACACCTTCCGTAAGAATCTGGTTCTGAAGCAAATCCACACAACCTCCGGAATATGGAGCAAATGCCTTCCACCCAAACCTTTCCGTCACCGTCTTCGCAAACTCGTCAGTTACAGCATCCTCCCCATGCACTACAAACACATGGGATACCTCTGACTCAAATCCAGCCAGCCAATCCAGCAGTCCTTTCATATCCGCATGCCCGCTGATTCCTTTTAAAGATTCAATTCTGGCTGACACTTCAATATTTTCCCCAAACAATTTCACTGCTGAGGCACCATCAATCAACTTCCGCCCTAGTGTACCCACAGCCTGATAACCCACGAAAAGAATGGTACATTCCGGTCTCCAAAGATTATGCTTCAAGTGATGGCGGATTCTGCCAGCCTCACACATACCAGATGCCGAAACAATCACCTTCGGTTTCTCGTCGAAATTAATTAGTTTCGAGTCGTCACTGGTCACCGAAAGCTTCAGCCCCGGAAATACCAACGGATTCACACCTTTCTCTACCAATGCCATTGCCTCTGCATCGAAGCAACTCTTACCATTCTTTGTAAACACATTAATTGCTTCTATTGCAAGTGGACTGTCTACATACACTTCAAAATTCGGAAATTCACTTAGCAGATTCTTTTCCTTAATCTCTCGAATAAAATAGAGTATCTCCTGGGTTCTTCCAACTGCAAAGGATGGAATTACCACATTTCCACCTTTTTCGAATGTTTCCCGTAATATCTTGGTAAACTCTCCTAAATAGTCTGGTCTCTCCTCGCTATGAATGCGATTACCATATGTGGATTCAATAACCACATAATCCGCTTCCTTGGTAATGCTCGGATCTCGAAGAATAGGCTGGTCAACATTTCCCACATCCCCAGAGAACACAATCTTCTTTTCTACTCCCTCTTCTGACACCCAGACCTCAATACTGGCTGAGCCAATCAAGTGTCCGATATCCGTAAACCGCACCTGTATTCCTTGACAAAGAGTGATCTGCTGCCCATAATCACAAGGCGCCAATAACCCAATGGCATCGATAGCATCCTGTGTTGTATATAATGGTTCATACAGAGGCTCCCCGGCACGTTTTGCCTTACGGTTCCGCCATTCCGCTTCAAACTCCTGAATATGCGCACTATCACGAAGCATAATATTACAAAGGTCAGCAGTTGCAAAGGTAGTGACTATTTCCCCCTTAAAACCATGTTTGCACAAAAGTGGAATCAAACCGGAATGGTCAATATGTGCATGGGTCAAAAGAATATAATCAATATCACCTGCAGCCACCGGTAATTCCTGATTCTCATATAAATCTGGCCCCTGTTCCATTCCGCAATCAATCAGAATATTCCTCCCATTGGCTTCCAACAAGTGACAACTTCCCGTCACTTCATGAGCCGCACCGATAAAAGTCAGTTTCATATACTCAACCCCTTTTTCTTTTATTCTATCACTTTTTTCCATGTTGGTATAGGATTTTTACATGATTCTATAATTCATATCGGACCATTTCCCGTTTTAATCTTTGCATAATCTTTTTTTCCAGTCTGGAAATATATGACTGGGAGATACCTAATATATCGGCAACCTCCTTCTGGGTCTTCTCTTCCCCATCTTCCGTCTCTAAGCCATATCTCATTTTTACAATCAAGCGTTCTCTGCTGGAAAGCCCATTGATTGCCTTTACCAGAAGCCGATGCTCCGCCTCGTTCTCCAAATCCCGATAAATGGTATCCTCCTCCGTTCCCAAAATATCCGACAGAAGCAGTTCATTTCCATCCCAGTCCACGTTGAGGGGCTCATCAATGGAAACCTCTAACTTGGTCTTATTATTGCGTCTCAGGTACATCAATATTTCATTTTCGATACACCTGGAGGCGTACGTGGCCAATTTAATTTTCTTGATGGGATTAAAGGTGTTAATGGCCTTAATAAGTCCAATGGTTCCAATGGAAATTAGGTCCTCTACTCCTACTCCCGTATTGTCAAATTTCTTGGCAATATATACCACCAACCGCAGATTATGTTCAATTAGTTTCTTTCTAGCCTCCTCTTCATACTCAGTTCCTAATTTTAAAATTGCGTCATTCTCTTCTTCCGCTTCTAATGGGGCCGGAAGCACCTCCGTTCCCCCTATGTAATGTATATCTTTATGTTCCGGAAACAACACCGCATGAAACGCCGGTATTATTTTCCATTTCAATCTATGTGGTATCGCTACATTTACAACCATCTCAAATCCTCCTAAAATATATTCGGATTTAAAATCATCTCATACTCTCCCTCGGCAGAAATTGTTTCTTCACTCACACCAATTAGCGGCGAATCGATCCAGCATTCCCCTTCACGATGCACGCACATTCTGTCAATTGTCAAAGCGAGTAACACTCCCTCCCTCTTCCCTATAGAATGGTAAGGAATATATCGCACCTGTAACATTTTCTGTTCTCCCATAAAACGCCTGGCAACTGCTTTATCCAAAATACTTACTGGTTGATTGGAAAGTGGATCCCTTAGTCCATTTCCCGTGTCGATAATTCCCTCTACCTGACACACGTTTTCACCCAGATACAAATCGACTTTGCACTTAAATTGATTCATCTTTTGGACAGAGGTAATAAAATCCCAGAGTTTTGAAACCACGTAATACCCACCGATTGCCACTGCGAAAAACAGACTTCCCACTCTCACATATTGTCTTACTGACTGAAGCACGCCCCCCAGCAGAAAGCCCCCTATGTAAAGCATGATATATGCCTTCGCAAAGCATCTGATATCTCTGATTTTAAGTCCTGCTCGAATCATGAATGTATTTACAATCATATGGAACAACACGAATTTCAAAAGGGCATACGGCATTGGTAACACAATGATTATGCAGGTCAAAGCTGACCCAATTGCTGCGCCCAGAAGAATGTTTCCATGTGTGGCAGTACATGGAAGCATCTTTTTCACTAGCAATAGCAACAAATAATCCATCATAAAATTCACCAAAAACAGTACGTCTATGTACAATTCGTAATACACGTTCCACCTACTTTCTCTTTCGCTACTAAATCGATTTGGTACTCAAGCAAGACTCATTATAATTATTTGGACAAAAAAAATTTGTCGAAGTTTCTGTGATTTCTCACAAAGTCTTCGACAAATATCTACTCACACTGTGTCAGGTGACTCTTTTGTGTTTAAAACAATATTTCCATCTTCGTTCCTTTTCCAAGTACACTTTCCACACGAATCTCTGCATTGTGGAAAATCGCACCGTGCTTCACAATAGAAAGCCCAAGTCCCGTTCCTCCTGTTTCCTTTGAATGACTCTTGTCCACCCGATAAAAACGTTCAAAAATCCGCTCCTTCTGATTTTCAGGAATTCCAATTCCCGTATCCTCTACCATAACTCTCGGACCTTGAAGGGTATTACCAACCCAGATTTTTACACTACCGCCATCTACATTATACTTAATGGCGTTCTCACAAATATTATAAATCATTTCATCCAAAATCTGTCGCACGCCAAAGTAACTTACCTTTTCTCCTGTCAACTCTAAGCGGACATTCTTCTTATCCGCTTGAAATGACAATCGATTACAGGTTTCTAAACACAAATCATATAAATCAACCTCTTCTTTTTCCAAAACAACATCCTGCTCATCTAATTTTGATAATTTAATAATATCCTCAATAAGAACAATTAAACGGCTGGCTTCCTTGTAGATTTTCTCCGAAAAACGTGTCATGTCTTCCGGCTTTGCGATTCCACTTTTCATAATCTCCGCATATCCGGAAATGGAAGTGAGTGGTGTTTTCAGTTCATGAGATACGTTTGCTGAAAACTCTTTTCGCATCTTGGCAATTTGATCCTTAGCCTGTCTTTGATTCTCCATTTTCATTAATAGAGGTGTCAATTCCTCATACACCTGATTCTCCATGGGATTTTCCAAATCCAGTTCATTGATAGGCTGTATCAAACGTTTCGTCTGCCACTTTGCCAAAAAGTAAGCCAACACAATCATCACCAGTGCAACAGCTGCCATAAATGGAATTGCACTAAACATAGCAGGAAGCAGATTATCCAAGGTCTTTGAGGTTCGAAGCACTGTGCCATCTTCCAACAAGACTGCATAATAATAGGTCAGCTTTCTCACTGTTTCAGAGCTTCGAAGCGCCTCTCCTTTTCCTGTTTGCAATGCACTTTTTACTTCTTCACGCTCTGCATGATTTTGCAAAGTATATTCATCCTCACGAGAGTCGTATATGACTTCCCCTGCTCCATCAATCAAAGTAATGCGGGTATGCACTTGTGCCGCGTCCATTTCTTCCAGATAAGAGTCCCCATAGCCTTCCATGGCCGTCTGAATATAAATGGTCTCTTGTTTGAGTTCCTCCTTCATATCGTCTAATGTTTTGAAATAAAACATGGCCATCCAGATAGCACATGCCGATAAGAGTGTAACGCAGATTACCACCAACATACTTTTCTGTATCTTATTCCTCATGAAGCCCTCCTATCTGATATCCAACGCCTCGTACTGTTTGAATCAGTTCCCCTGCAGTCCCCAGCTTCTGACGAAGGCTTCTGATATGTACATCCAGGGTTCTGGTTTCTCCCGCGAACTCATACCCCCAGACCTCTTCCAGCAAACGGTCTCTGGTGAGCACCATGTTCTGATGCATCATGAGACGCTTTAAAAGTTCGAATTCCTTTAAGGTCAATATCACCGTCTCACCATCCACTTTCACTTTATGCTTTTTCAAATCCATTTTCAAATTTTCCAACTCATACACATCTATGGACTGTTCTATCTTGGTTCTACGTAGCACTGCTTTAATACGGGACACGAGTTCCATCATGCCAAATGGCTTTGTTACATAATCGTCTGCTCCTGCATCCAAACCTTTTACCACGTCATACTCTGCCCCTTTAGCGGTCACCATAATTACAGGTATCTGTTTTGTTTTAGATGAAGATTTCAGTTTCTTTAATATAGACAAACCATCCTCCCCAGGAAGCATAATATCAAGCAGAACAAGCTCTGGCATCTCTGATGCCAAAGCTTTCATAAGTTCACTCCCATTTTCAAATCCTCGGGCTTCCATACCCGTTGTGTTGAGCGTGTAAACCACAAGCTCACGAATATTTCCATCATCTTCTACGCAAAAAATCATCTTAGATTCTCCTTTGTAATTGTCCTACTGCAACAATAGTGGATTCCTAAGAATCCACTACTTCTGCTGCCACCACAATATATCGTTTGTCCGGCTGTCCTGTAATACAGGTACTCATTGTGATCAATTTACTATTCTCATCAATGGTCATTCCTTCTCGGAACAAATTCTTCATGCTCCTTGCATCGTAAAGAGACTGAATAAAAGCTTTTCTATCCTCCACATTATCATTGTCATAGGTATACATAATATGTCTGTTATCATATACAATCGCTGCAAAGATACGATAAGTCTTAATGGCGGTCTCCGTATAAATGGTAACCGTCTCGTGGCTGTTAAAGAATTCCGGATCTGCAAATTTGTGCAGGTGTTTGAACATACTGCCATCTCTCATATCATGTCCGTAAATCAACGTATTAAAATCTGAAAAGTCTTTGGCATTCATACCTTCTGTATAAATGGAGCCAGGATATCCTTTCACTCCTTCAATGGTATGCTCCAGATAATAAAGGTCATCTGTGGGATGTTGCACAATGGGATAATGAATGTTCGTATCCTCAATGTCTATCCATGCATAGATGTGTTCATTGGTTTCTTTTAATCCGGCAAAATCGATTGGAATCACCACCGGCTCCGGTTCTGGCTCTTTCACTTCCGGTTCTTCTACCACCTCTTGCTCCTTTTGAACCTCATCATAAACTTTACTATTATTTTCCTTCTGAATAAAATATACAATTAAATAAGTCAGTCCTGCCAGCAAAAGAAGCAGACATAACACAAAAATAATCTTTCTCTTCTTTTCTTTCATAGCTTCTCCTACAGCTTTCCCAAAAACGCTACAAACGTTTTTCAAAATTACCCACAACCATACTTCCTTCGTTTAAAATCATAAATGCCTGTGGGTCCACGCGGTGAATGATTTCCTTCAGCTTCTCCACTTCATATTTGGAAAGCATAATATATAAGATATGGGAGTCTTCGTTGGTATACGCACCTACGCCTTCCCATTTGGTCACACCTCGACGCATTTCCTCCATCAATATCTTCTCAACGCCATCCTGTTTGGTGAAAATCATAACACTCATATTGATGTTCTGCACATGCACACGGTCACAAGCCATAGCAAGAACCGTAGTATAAATCAAGGAATACACCACTACCTCCAAATCAAACATCCAGAGGCACACTGCATATACCACAATATTCATCATGATGGCAATCTTGCCCACACTAAATCCAGGATATTTTTTTGCAAAAATCACACCTATGATATCCTGACCTCCGCCGGAGCTGCGTCCACGGAGAATCATACCGACGCCGGTACCAACCACAAGTCCGCCAATGATACAAGACATCAATCGGTCGCTGAAAATAGCCTCTGTTGGAATCGGGATAAAGGTCATAAAAATAGTCTGAATGGTCACTGAAATCAGTGAACGAACCAGAAATCCCTTTCCCATCTCCCGAAATGCCCAATAAAAAATCGGAATATTAATAATATAGTAAATGATACCTGCAATATCAATCTGATTCAAAAAGGAAAAATCAAACATCTGGAAGAGCACCGTACGAATAAGCTGTGCAATTCCCATAAAGCCCCCATTATATAGGCCAAGCGGAGTGATAATCACGTTCACCCCAAAAGCAAACAAGAAGCATCCGGCTGTGGACCAGAGCATCTCTATCCATTTTTCTTTTCTTCTATACATTCCTGAATCACCTCATTCAATGAAAGCATCCGCTCATCCAAGGCCGCCACCATGTCAGCACACTCTTTCAAATCCTGACTTATGTATTCCGGTGCGTTTCCCTCAAACTTATAATAAATCTTATGTTCCAGACTAGCCCAAAAATCCATGGCAATGGTACGAATCTGAATCTCCACCTTGGTCTCTACCACACTGTCTGATAAAAAAATCGGAACAGCCACCAGCATATGGAAACTCTTGTATCCACTGTCCTTGGGATTCTTAATATAGTCTTTAATCGCCAACACCTTTAGGTCACTTTGATTTCCAATCATCTCCGCCAGACGGTAGATATCCGAGGTAAATGAACAAATCAAGCGAACACCTGCAATGTCGTTAACATACTTTACCATGTTTTCAATGGAAACCTCGTATCCATTTCGCTTTAGTTTTTTTGCAATACTCTCCGGAGTCTTGATTCTCGTTTTAATATGTTCAATCGGATTATATTGGTGTACATGATGAAATTCATCATTCAAAATCTCAAGTTTGGTTCCTACTTCTTTTAATGCTGCGTTGTACAAAAACATAATTGTTTTCCAACTGTCAACATCTTCATATTTATTCATTGCTTCTTGCATGATCATTACTCCCATCTCTTTCGCAAGCTTCTACAGTTGATTATAGCACATGGTCAAGATGGTGTCATGATTTTCATGTAATTTTAAGATTTTATAATTCCAATTTCATATCTCCCAGTTTAATCCACTTTTTCTTTCTCATAAATTCAGAGATTACAAGAGTAACAATGGCCGGTAACACAATCTGAATTAAAACAATTTTAAACAATACTACACTTGGTGGTTCTACAGCTGTCATGGTCTGCCATGTCATAATCTGTCCAACCAGACCCGCAGTTCCCATACCAGAACCTGTTGCATTATTCGTCATATGTAGTACCATTGTCCCCACCGGACCTAAAATAGCACTGGATAAGATGGCCGGAAGCCAGATAATCGGTTTGCGCACAATATTCGGAACCTGGAGCATAGACGTTCCAATTCCCTGTGCAACCAAACCTCCGATTTTATTTTCACGATAACTTGCCACTGCAAATCCCACCATGTTACAACAGCATCCTACAGTCGCCGCTCCTGCTGCCAAACCAGACAGATTCAAGATAACCCCCAGAGCTGCTGAGCTGATTGGAAGTGTCAGAATCATACCCATAAGTACGGATACAATCATTCCCATTAAAAATGGCTGTTGCTCCGTTCCCCAGTTAATCAGTTCTCCAAGGGCAAGCATGAACTCTGAAATCGGCGGTCCTAAGATAAGCCCTACCACAGAACCTGCGCCAATGGTCGCAATCGGTGTCACCAAGATATCCACCTTTGTTTTTCCGGACACCAAATGTCCCAGTTCTATTCCTACATACGCAGCCAAAAATGCACCCAATGGTTCCCCCGGTCCTGCAAGTACAATTGCCCCCTCTACCAGAACCGTACCTGCCAATAGTTTACTTGCAAATGCTCCAATCATACCTGCAATAGCCGCTGATATAACAACTAATGGACTTTCCTTAAAACGATATGCCACACCCACACCAATACCGGCACCTGTAAGGGCTGCAGCTACTTTTCCTAACAGAAAAATCATGTCTCCCAAGCTTCCGCCTACCAATGTTCCAATCTGCTGAATAATAGTTCCTACAATCAACGTAGCAAAAAGCCCCTGAGCCATGCCGGTAAGACCCTGAACCTCCCACGACTTAAGTCGCAGGGTTCCTGGTCGATAGTGCTAACGCACTAAGCTTTCCCAGGCTATCCCCGCAGTTCCTACGGTTCTTATATATGTTGTTATTAGGCTGCATGAGCCAATAATCTCTTGCCTTCTCTCAGTATGTTCCTTGCCGCATTTCCATCTCTGTCTAATACCGTATGACAGTTCGGACATATCCATTCTCTTACGGATAAATCCTTTGTAATTGGAAACTGTTCTCCACAGCAACTACATATCTGACTGCTTGCATACCATTTATCCACCTTAATGATTGTCTTTCCATACCAGTCTGCCTTATATTGCAACTGTCTGGCAAACTCTGACCACGAGACATCTGCAATGTTTCTTGCTAACTTGTGGTTCTGAATCATGTTCTTGACCTGCAAGTCTTCGATGCAGATGACATCATTCTCTCGAATCAGTTTGGTAGATAACTTCTGTAGAAAATCTGTTCTCTGATTGGCGATATGCTCCTGCAGTCTTGCTAGCTCGATTCTTGCTTTATTCCAATTAGAGCCGCCTCTTGTTTTTCGAGATAACTCCCGTTGTAACCTTGCAAGTTTGTTTAAAGACTTTTGAAGATATTTCGGATTTGGAATGGAGTCTCCACTGCTTGTAACAGCAAAGGATTTAATTCCCAAATCCATACCAATCTCTTTTCCCGTCTTTTCAAGTTTTGGAATTTCCACATCTGTACAACAAAGTGAAACATAATATTTACCACTTGGTTCCTGCGATATTGTCGCATTTAGGATTCTGCCTTGTGGTATGAGCTTGGTTCTGGTTTTTACCATACCAAGTTTCGGAAGCTTG
>JAZQBW010000012.1:0-14813 GCA_045545895.1 Faecalimonas sp. | reverse complement strand
ACCACTGGAGATTCATATCTTTCCACATTTTGAATTGGCGGAATCTTTGTTCCCTCTAATCTTGATTTTAATTTGGAAGCAGTTCCTCCCACATTATGTAATCCTGTAGCAATAACTGTAACCACAACTTCATCTGTCTTAGTATCATCATACATAGCACCAAAGATGATGTTTGCTTCTTCTCCTGCAAGGTCTTGTACATATTCTGCCGCATCACTTGCATCCATAAGTGTAATGTCACCGGATACATTAATGATAACATGTGAAGCACCTGAAATGGTTGTTTCAAGAAGTGGGCTTGCAACTGCCTGCTTCACAGCTTCGAGAGCTTTGTCATCACCCTTACCATATCCAATACCAATATGAGCAATACCCTTGTCAATCATAACTGTCTGGATATCTGCAAAGTCAAGGTTAATCAATGAAGGTACGTTAATCAAATCTGTAATACCTTGGATACCTTGTTGTAATACTGCATCAGCTTTCTTAAGAGCTTCTGGCATTGTTGTTCTTCTGTCAACGATTTCTAATAATTTATCGTTTGGAATCACAATCAATGTATCTACGTTTTCTTTTAATTTTTCGATACCTGCCAAAGCATTGTTCATACGTGTCTTAGATTCGAAACGGAATGGTTTTGTAACAACACCTACTGTAAGTGCTCCCATTTCTTTTGCAATACGTGCTACAACCGGTGTTGCACCTGTACCGGTTCCGCCACCCATACCACAGGTAACGAATACCATGTCAGCACCTTTGATTGCCTCTCTGATTTCTTCTTCGCTTTCTTCTGCTGCTTTTTCACCAACTTCCGGTTTTGCTCCGGCACCGAGACCTTTTGTAATCTTGTCCCCAATTTGCATTAAAGTTGGTGCTTTTGATAATTGTAATGCTTGTTTATCTGTATTAATCGCGATAAATTCTACGCCTGCGATCTGTTCGTCAATCATGCGGTTAACAGCGTTATTTCCGCCACCACCAATACCGATAACTATAATTTTTGCTGCTGCTTCTGATTCGTTTGTTCTGATTTCTAACAAGAGCTTCTCCTCCTTCGTTTCCTTATTTATTTTATACGTCCCTTAGACTATATCGCACTTTGCCATACATTTATATAATATAGAGTTTTTGTCAAATAATCAATACCAAATTTTATTTTTTTACTCTTCTTCCTCTTCAAAACTAATCCATGAACTCATTTCATTGTAATGTTCCAGGTTAAATGTGCCTTTCTTCCCTTCCACTTCTTTTAAAATAGGTGGCACTTGAATGAGTTTTTCATCAAAATTGAGTTTTCCTAGTTTTACACAAATGTCTCCAAAGTATAGGTTCATACTCTCATCTTCCCACACCAGCCGGTCTGGTTCCAAGTTATTTTTCCTAACTTCCTCCGAAATACTTACAACATAGGAAAATACTTTCTCGTCTTTGATTTTTAATTTTTCATACAAAACAATATTGGAAACTCTAAGTCCCTCCACAACTGGAATTCCTTCTATGATTTCGCTCCCTTTTTGTAAAACCGTACCATCATCTGCAAAATATACATAGGAATTGTCGGATAAAATACATCCTACAATCTGCTTTTCCTGCACCTTGATATGTAGTTCCCACGGGCTATGAAAGCCTACACTGACATCCTCCAGATAGGATGGCAGTTCATAGGCACCCAATTTGTATTTGCACACGGTATACACAGAATTGAAAGTATATGGATCCTCTTTTATCCATTCTACAATCTGGTGTTCTCTGCTGTACACTGCGCCTGTTACTTTCATATTCTGTACGTAGGTCAATAAAAATGTGGCTACGACGAAAATTGCCAATGTCAAAATAAAAACAGTGACTGCGTATAAATAATAACCAAAGCGTTTCTTCTTTTTACGTCGCTTTTTCGGTTGTGTTTCTAAATCTTGCGTCTTGCTCATTTTGCTTCCTCCCCTTGAATACTACTGTACCATACGCGACACACTTAGTACAAGCCCCATTTCTAAGAGAAGAAACATAACTGACGTTCCACCATAACTTACGAACGGCAAAGTAATCCCCGTATTTGGAATTGTATTTGTCACAACGGCAATATTTAAAATCACCTGAATCATCATATGAGCCATTGCACCGGTAGCAATCAGTGAACCAAATAAGTCTCTCGCCCGTGTTGCAATCACAAAGAACCGCCAAATCAGTATTAAAAATAATAGTATTAGAAATGAGGCTCCTACCAATCCCCACTCCTCACACACAATGGAAAAAATCATATCATTCTGTGCTTCTGGTACAAATCCCAGCTTCTGCACACTATTTCCCATTCCTCTTCCAAAAAGGCCTCCTGAACCAATTGCATAAAGTCCTTGCAGCGTCTGATACCCTTTCTCGTACTTCTCTGGATTTCTCCAAATTGCAAGACGTTCCAGGCGATAACTTTCCACTGCAAGAAAGATGGTAAGAAAGGCTACGCCTGTAACTCCCAACCAGACAAATTGTGCATAGAGAGGGCTAGCCACAAAGACCAATACCACTCCAATACCCAGAATGATAATTGCCGTGCTAAGGTTACTTGCTCCCACAAGCCCCACAATAGGCAATATGGAAAGCATAATGAGAAGCAACACCTTCATTTTTTTCATTTTGGCACCATTGTTCACAATCATATACGCAAGGAACAGGATGACTGCAATCTTGGCAAATTCAGACGGTTGAAATGAAAATGGTCCAAAAGACAACCATCTTTTGGACCCATTATATTCATCACCAAACAGCAACACTGCGACTGAAAGCAACACAGATAACAAATATGCCGGCAGAGCAAAACGCCGCCACACATGGTAATCGATATTTGCCATTGCATACATGAGTGCCAACCCTAGCGATGTTGCGAAGACTTGTTTTTTTAAATAATAAAACGAATCATGGAATTTCACCTGACCATTATAAGAACTGGTGCTGTAAAGGATAATCAATCCTATTATCACTAGTATAAGAACAACCACAAGAAGACCATAATCAAATCCTCTTTTCTTTTTCGGCTGTGCCAATTCCCTTCACTCCTTATAAGGCATTTACAATTTCTTTAAACTTATCTCCACGTTCTTCGTAATTTTTGAACATTCCCCAGCTTGCGCATGCAGGTGACAACAATACCGCGTCTCCCGGCTCGGCCAAGCTTGCACAAGTTGCAACGGCTTCTTCCAAGGTTTCCGTGAGGATTACATTCTCAAATCCACAATTTCTTGCAGCCTGGGCAATCTTTTCTTTGGTCTGACCAAGAAGTACGAAAAACTTCACCTTACCATCAAAACTTTCTATCCATTCTTCATAACTGGAATCCTTGTCATAACCACCGCCAATCAAAAGCGTTGGTCGATTCATTGCCTGAATCCCCTTGATAGCCGCGTCCGGATTGGTTCCTTTGGAATCGTTATAATAAGCCACTCCTTGTTTCTCACATACAAATTCAATACGATGAGCAACGCCGGCAAACTCTTTCACCGTCTTGCGGATAATGTCCATTGGCACACCATACGCTACTGCCATCGCCGTTGCCGCCATTACATTCTCATAATTATGAGTACCAAGTAACTTTAACTCGCTCACATGACATAACAAGACCGGTTCTCCGTCACTGCAAATGATATTGCCATCTTCTAAATAGATGCCTTTTTCTAGTTTACGCTGACTGCTGAAATATAGAACCTTTGCTCTTACATTTTCACCAAATTGTCTGGTAACCTCATCTTCATAATTCAGAACACAAGTATCTTCTTCCGTCTGATTCTTGGCAATCTCCTCTTTTGCCATAATATAATTTTCCATGGTATGATGACGATTTAAATGGTCCGGCGTAATATTCAGTATCGCACTTACACGTGGCCTGAATGCATGGATTGTTTCCAATTGGAAGCTGCTAATCTCCGCTACTACCACACTGGACTCCTTCATGTTTTGAACCTCTGTAGTATACGGATTCCCAATATTCCCAACTACAAATACACTCTCCCTATAGTTCTTCATAATCTCACCAAGGAGCGCTGTAGTTGTAGTCTTTCCGTTGGTTCCCGTAATTGCAAGCACATCCCCTTGGCCATATGTATATGCAAGCTCCACTTCTCCCCAGATTGAAATGCCCGCCTGACGCATCTGATTCACAATTGGCAAATCTGTTGGAACACCGGGACTCATGACTACCAGGTCCAGTGTATGCAAAATCTCCTCCTGCAAATCTCCTAGAATGACCTGTACACTTGTGTCTTGCCCAATCTGTCTCATTAATTCTTTTGGATCCAGTGTTGTGTTCCCATCATATAAAATCACATCCCAATCCATTGATTCTAATAATCGGCACGCTCCAATCCCACTGATTCCGGAGCCAAATACAAGTACTTTCTTGTTCATAGTTACCTCCTACATTGCCATCAATGCAATCAGGCAGAGAATGGCTGTAATAATTGAGAACACTGCCACCACTTTTGTCTCAGACCATCCACATAATTCAAAATGGTGATGGATTGGTGCCATCTTAAAAATACGTTTTCCACCTGTTTTCTTAAAATAAGTCACCTGAATGATCACAGATAACACTTCTACTAAGTAGATTAATCCTACGATTGCAATAAAAAACGGCATTTGAAGCATGTATGCTGTTGACGCGACAAAGCCTCCAAGGGCAAGGGAACCTGTATCTCCCATAAACACGCTGGCAGGGTAGACATTGAATAATAAAAATCCCAACAACGCTCCTACAACAGCACAGGTAATTGGTTCAATTCCACTTTTGGTACCAATTGCAACCACCGTAAAAAATGTAGCCACAAGCACAGTCACGCTGGATGCAAGCCCATCTAAACCATCTGTAAAATTCACCCCATTCACCGTTCCGATTACAACAATAAACAAAAATGGTATGGATAGCCATCCCCAATCCAGATATTCTCCACCTGTAAATGGAATCAGCCACCCCATTGGAGTCTCTGTTTTTACCAAGTAGAATGCAAAAACTGCAGTTACCAGAATCTGAAGTGCCATTTTTTGTTTTGGAAACAAACCATCGGAACGCTTCATTACGACCTTCAAATAATCATCTAAAAACCCAATCAATCCAAATCCCAGTGTCACGAACAAAATCGGAATAATCTTTGGATAATCTTTGATATAAATCACGGAAGTAAGTACAATGCTGCCAAGAATAATGACACCACCCATAGTAGGTGTTCCTGCCTTCTTAAGGTGAGACTGAACTCCCTCCTCTCGTTCTGTCTGTCCCATCTTCAATTTTCTCAAAATCGGAATAATCACCGGTCCCATAATGACACTTAGGATAAAGGCGATTAGCACCGGAATAATAATTTTATAGTCCATATTACACCTCATATCTCTTTTGTTAGTTTCTCTTTAGCCTAATATAGTATACAACTATTCACCAGCCTTTTCAATCCCAAGATAAGGAAGAATGTTTTCAAAAATGGTTTTTACCACCGGAGCCGCAATGGTTCCTCCATAATATATTCCTTGTGGATTATGAATGACAATCAATGCAAGAATCTGTGGATTATCCGCCGGCGCAAACCCAACAAAGGATGATATATATTTATGTGCACTTCGAGGAAGTGTCTGGGAAGTGGCCGTTTTTCCTCCAATACGATAACCCTCTATATACGCTTTATTGCCGCCACCCTCAGCCACCACACTCTCTAAAAGGGTACGCATAGTTTCCGAAGTTTCGTCTGAAACCACATTTTTTTCCTCCTCATAAGAAAAAACTTTGATTGTCTCTCCCTCCTCATCCAGCACCTGAACCCCAAAATGAGGTGTGATTCTGTTCCCTCCATTAATGATAGAGCTTATGGTTGTTGCCAACTGGATTGGGGTAATCTGAAAGGATTGACCAAAAGTCATGGTAGCAAGTTCCACAGGCCCCACATTTTCCTTCTTATGTGTAATCGTATTGGCCTCACCCGGAAGATCTACTCCGGTCTTTGTTGTAAGTCCCAGTTTTTGAAAATATTCATAAAAGCGATCCACGCCAAGTTCCAAGCCTATATTCATAAAAACGGGGTTGCAGGAATTTTGGAGTCCCTCTATAAAAGACTCTGAACCATGTCCTCCCACCTTATGACATCGGATTCTCCGATCTTCCACAACGTAATATCCCGGGCAAAAGAAAGAATCGTTAAGTTCTACCGTCCCCGCCTCTAAACATGCTGTCGATGTAATTACCTTAAAAATAGAACCAGGCTCATAGGTATCGTTAATACAACTATTTCTCCACATTTGATTGAGCAAATCCTGTTTTACATCATCTTCCACGCTTTCTGTATCAAGGCCCACAGATTCCAGTGAAAACGGCTGGTTTAAATTAAATTCCGGAACGTTTACCATGGCCATAATCTCGCCATTTTGCGGATTCATAATCAAAACAGATACCTTGTCTGCTTCCTTCTCCTCCATTACCTTTTCTGCCGCCTGTTGTGCATATGCCTGGATATTGTAATCCAAACTGATTTGAAGAGTGTTCCCCGGAATGGGCTCTATCCGATCTTCCGCCACTCCCTCAAGTTCAATTCCCCTGGCATCCGTTGTGGTAAGGATGGTTCCATTTACTCCTTTTAAATACTCCTCGTATTTCACTTCCAATCCAATAATCCCCTGGTTGTCGCCTCCGGTGAATCCAAGCACCTTGGAAGCCAACTCTTCATAAGGATAAAACCGTTTATAGTCCTCATCAACTTTCACACCGGCCAAATCATATTCTCGAATGCGGTCACCTACGGCTTTATCCACATTGGTTTTAATCCGTTCTATAGAAGAAACCTTCTCCACACGTTTTCGCACAGTAGCCTCCTCCATCTCCAGTTCCCTTGAGAGTACCTCAATTACCGCTTCCGCATTCTTGATCTGACTGTGTATGACTGAAATCGTACACACTGATTTGTTCGTGGCAAGCACCACACCGTTTGTATCCACAATTTCTCCTCTGGCTGCCTTGATTTCACGTTCTCGCTCGTGTAGCGCTTCTGCCTTTTTCTGATAATATTCTGCGTCAAAAATCATAAGATAAACTAATCTTCCGATTAATCCTAAAAGTACCAAAAGTGCCACTAAAAATACGATTAAAATTTTCTTGCGATTGTATGTTTTATTTTTCACATAAAAAACCTCACAAAAGTGTTGTTAAAATTTATGTACACTTTCGTGAGGTTATTACCCTTTCTTATTCTGTCTGTACGTCCCCGGTTTGGTCTGTACTCATTTCCTCCGGCAATTCCTCCATAGTAATATCCAAATATGGAAATGCCTCTGTCATAATCTCCCTGGCCAAATCTGTCACATATTTACTAACATCTTGTTTTGGTACGTTCGGCTCATCAATCACAACATATACCAGCACCTCCGGATTTTCTGCCGGAGCAAATCCCATATAGGATAAGACATAATTGCCCTGATCACGAGGATGTTTCTCTGCGGTTCCAGTCTTTGCCCCAATAGAGTATCCCGGCACCTGTGCATTTTTTCCGGTACCTGTGGTCATAGTCTGTTTCATATATTTTTTCAAAAGTTCACTGGTTTCTTGAGAAATAGTTTTCTTTAGAAGCACCGGCTCCTTGGTTTCAATTACGTTTCCGTGCTCATCTTGAATTTCTTTTACCACATGTGGTTCGTAATAATTCCCACCATTGATTAAAGACGAGAAGGCTGCCACCATCTGGGTCATGGTCACGTTAAAGTTCTGCCCAAAGGAGTTGGTAGCAAGGGTTGCTGCATCCATGGTTTCCAAATCATACAAAAGACCTGTTGCTTCCCCCGGCAAATCGATACCTGTCTCCTGGCCGAAGCTGAACACTGTCTGATATTTGTTCAATTCTTCCTTTCCCATTGCTGCCGCAATTCTCATCATGCAAACATTACATGAATTGGCAATGCTGTCACTTAAGGTCTGCACGCCATGTCCTTCTCTCTTGTGACAGGAAATGGTCCATCCACCAACCTCTAAATGACCGGTACAATTATAAGTTTCACCACCACTAAGAGTTCCGTTTTCTAAGCCTGTTGCCACAGTAAATGGTTTTACAGTAGAGCCTGGTTCAAAAATATCACTTACACAGAAATTACGCCAGATTTGATTCAACCTTTCTAACTTCTGCTCATCTTCCATTTTTTCAATGTCTTCTTCCGAATAATATTTGGTCAAATCCCTTGGATTATTCAAATCAAAATTAGGATATTCTGCCTCTGCCAAAATCTCTCCTGTATTTGGATTGGCAATAATCACTGCTGTATGAGCACTTCCCTCGCCTTCTCTCACTTCATTTTTATGAGCCTCATTAAAGGCCACAATGTGCTTTTCCACAATACTTTGGAGGGAAATGTCTATGGTGGATTTAATCGTTTTTCCATCAATGGCTTCTTTTACCGTTCTCTCCAAGGACGAGTCTGTATCCAAATAACCGTATTCCCGGCCGTCCGTACCATTTAAAATGGAATTATAGGAAGCCTCAATCCCTGCATTTCCCACATTTCCTGCAACGGTAAATCCAATCACATCCGAAGCCAGTGTAGAATACGGATAGCTTCGGATATAATCTTCCTCTAGCCAGATACAAGAACTATTGGTATATTTTTTATGTTCTTTTCCATTCTCATCTTCATAAGTTTCCCGAATCAGCGCTTCATATTCCTGAGCCTTGGCATAAGTCACTTTCTTTTTCAAAATATTATAGCGACTGTCCGGGCGTTTCTCTACAATCTCATCTACAACCGCGCCCTCAATCTCAAAGCACTTTTGAAGCAATTCCTTCACTTCAGCGATTGCCTGTGTACGCTCTGCTCCCTCTTTTTTGTAAAGCATTACGTTTGCATCCAAAATCACATTATAAACACGTTCGCTGGTTGCAATGGTTGTCCCATTTCTATCTACAATATCTCCGCGCTTAAATGGAATGGCACGGCTATTATATTGTTGTTGATCTAATACAATCTTTGTATATCGTTCTCCATTGGTTGCATTGATATGGGTAATCTTCCCAATTAAGCCAACAAAAGCTAGTACAATTGCTATAAACAACATTACTAGCTTTTTTTGCATTTTCTTTGGAAACCGCTGTCTGATATACTGAAATCTTCTACGCTTTCTCTTTGACATGCTTACTCCTATTTTCTATTTTACCTTTTCTGAACTTGCCACAATTCCGCTTTCCGGAATCTCTGCATATTGTGTTACCAAATTGCTTGTTGGGCTTTTGTATTCCACAATCTGATCAGCTGCTGCATATACCATGCCAAGCTCTGCCATGGCTTTCTCTCGTATTTCCTCCAAATTCATGGAATTTACAACTGCATTGTATTTTGTTGTATTTGCTTCCCTTGCATCAGCCAATTCCTGTTGCATAGAAGTAATATGTTTTGAACGGTTGGTAATTTCTGACTGCAATTGCAAATATTGTACGCATGCAAATAATGCTACAACTGCAGCAACTGCAAGAAATATGACATATCCTCTGTTCATATGTAGCGCTTTGTTCCGATTCTTCTGAACGCGCTGGCTTATCTCTTTTGGTTTCTTCGCAGGCGCCGGTGATATTGGTTGAACCTCGCGGCGAACTGTGTTGCCATACACATATGATGCCATTTTTACACTCCCCTAACTCTTAACTTCTTTCAAAGATACGTAGTTTTGCGCTCTTTGAACGACTATTCTCTTCCAATTCATCCTCCCCAGGCAGAATTGGCTTTCTCGTTATCACTGTACCCTTTGACACATTTCCGCAGACACATACCGGGAAATGACTTGGGCATGTACAAGGATTCTCGTTCTTCTTGAAAATGCCCTTTACAATTCTATCTTCTAAAGAATGGAAGGTAATAATGCAGATTCTTCCACCCTCGTTTAGCATCTCTATCATGTCATCCAAGCTGTCTCTAAGAACTTCCAACTCCCTATTGAGTTCAATGCGGATTGCCTGAAAAGTTCTTTTTGCCGGATGACCTGCCGTCTTTTGAAATTTCATTGGTATGGCACGCTTAATGATGTCAATCAACTGACCTGTAGTTTCGATAGGACCTTTTTCGCGCTCTATCACAATGTGCTTTGCAATATTCTTCGCGAATTTATCTTCCCCGTAATCACGAATGATGCGAAAAAGATCCATCTCACTATAGTCATTGACGATGTCCTTAGCTGTCATCTTCTGACGTCGATCCATTCTCATATCCAAAGGAGCATCTACCCGATAGGAGAATCCTCGCTCTGCCGTATCTAACTGATAAGATGATACGCCCAGATCGAGCACGATCCCATCCACCTTGTCAATGCCAAGTTTTTGAAGCTGCAACTTCATATCACAATAGTTGCTTCGGACTATAGTGACTCTCTCCCCGAAGTCGCTTAGGCGGGCGCTGGCTGCCTCGATGGCTGCTTCGTCCTGATCTATACCTATAAATCTCCCCTTGTTGCTTAACAGCTTACACACTTCGTAAGCATGTCCGCCTCCACCAAGCGTCCCATCGACGTATATTCCGTCCGGCTTGATGTTAAGGCCATTTACCGTCTCTTCTAATAATACTGACTTGTGCTTAAATACCATCTTTCCCTCCAAATATAGAACTAGATACGAAGTCCAAGATCTTCCATTTGGCTGGCGATTTCGTCCATATCGGCTTCTACTACAGCATTATTGTCATCCCATTTTGCCTTATCCCAGATTTCAACGCGGTCTAGCACCCCTACTAGAACCACATCTTTCTCTAGCCCGGCAAAAGTTCTAAGGGCTGAAGAGATGAGTACTCTGCCTTGTTTGTCAAGGCCGCCATCTACTGCACTTCCTAAAAAGAAACGTGTGAAGGTTCTGGCGTTTTTGTTGGTGAGTGGTAAGGTTCTTAGTTTTTCTTCGAAGATTTTCCATTCATTGTTTGGATACAAGAACAAACAACCATCTAATCCTTTGGTAATAACGAAGTCTTCACCAAGGATTTCTCGAAACTTAGAAGGAATGATTAATCTTCCTTTGGTATCGATACTGTGATTAAATTCTCCCGTCAACAATGAACTCACCCTCTTTCAAAATGGGTCTGCCACTTTCGCCCCATTTTCTACCACTATTCGCCACTTTCTACCACTTAGTGCTATTGTAAAACACTTTTAAATGGATTTCAAGAACTTTTTTCTAGTTTTTTAAATTTTTTAATTTATTTTTTGCAAGAAATAACGGAGATATTCAAAGATTGGGATTTGACAAAAGCAGAAACAAAAAAGGAGAAGGTTCTTCAACCTTCTCCAAATCTTATCATCATCTTCTATTCTGCATTTAATCCTTCTGCATATTCATTAACCGCTGCATAGTCTACTTCCACAGTCTTACGTGGTTTGTTGCTTTGGTAGTAATCTACTGCAGAATATCCTACCCAGCCAATTACCACTACACAAACGAGACCTGCTACGCTATGGCGAATAAACTTCACTCTCTTCTGCTTTTTCATAATCTCTTTGCGGTTTGCTTTCTGTTCTTTATATTTGTTTACTTTTTCCTGACTCATTTTTACGTCCTCCAATTTTATCCTGATACAATAATACCACCATTGCTGGCATATGTCGAGCTAATTCCGTTGGTATCTAGCACAATTATTTTTTTCACTTTTATTTTTTCTTCGATCATGCGCTTTACCCCAAGTGCACGTTCAAAGCAGTTGCAGTGTGAAATGGCAACAATTTTTTCTTGTGGATTTTTTAGCTCTTCCACAAATACATCTACCATCTTTGATAAAGCTTTCTTAATTCCACGCGCCTGACCTGCCTGGAATATAGTTCCCACAGGAGTTGCCCCGCAGTATGGTTTGATATTGAGAGCTGTGGCAACCAATGCCTTCATACCTGTTAATCTACCATTCTTTCTAAGCGCCTCCAAAGATTCCAATACAAAGTAGGTAATCTGGTCCGTAATATATTGTTCCACTGTCTCTACCACTTCTTCGAATGACATTCCTGCATCTTCACATTCTGCAATCTTAAGCGCAATCAGTGTCTGTGCAATCGAAGCAGAGCGGGAATCAAATACATAGATTGGTTTATCCCCATATTCTTCTTCATATAAGTTTTTTCCCAGAACAGCACTATTATAGGAACCACTTAGGTTTGCAGATAGCGTAACCACATATATGTGGTCGGCATCGCAACGATAACTTTCCATGTACTTTTCCGGAGACGGGCAGGATGACTTAGGACAATCCGAATATTCCTCTACCTTCTTTAAGAAATCAGCCTGGTCAAAGGTTTCATCATCTACAATATGATGTTCTCCCACGATAATAGTAAGTGGTACATTCACAAAGCAACCACTGTCCTTCATCTCTTGTGTTAATTCGCCACAACTATCTACTACAATTCTATAACTCATTCTTATCCTCCCACAGACATGCTTTATTTGTATTCAAAGTCTTTTCATCTAGTTTTTAATACTATGTATACTATATCACATCTGTCATGAATTGGAAAGCATTTTCTTTATTCTTCCAATTGAATTCTTCTTGATACCCCAAGTGCTAATCCCATCTCTGCCATCAAAAACAGAATAGAGGTTCCACCGTAACTAATAAACGGCAGGGTAATTCCGGTTGTAGGGATTATGTTTAGCACCACGGCAACATTGAGTATGACTTGAATTGCAATATGTGCAAAAATTCCTGTCACAATCAGAGAGCCATACAAATCCGGAGCATTTCTTGCAATAAACATCAGGCGGTACAAAAGCATTCCGAACAATGTGAGAACAACAATTGCTCCAAACACTCCCAATTCTTCACAGATAATGGATAGAATCATATCGTTTTGCACTTCCGGAATAATCATTTTCTGTGCACTGTTTCCCAGTCCTTTTCCGAAGAAACCGCCGGAACCGATGGCATACAAGCCCTGCATGACCTGAAAGCCGCCTTCACCTGAATATTTTTCCGGATGGAGCCATACCAAAATTCTCTGAATACGGAAACCACCCTCCACATCACTCATGCCCTTTAACACTTTGACGGCCACTGCAATGAGTGCCGCGCCTACACCCGCAAGTGCTATAAATGGTGCGGTCTTTGGATGGGCAACAAACAACATGACACACACCATCCCCATAACAATAATAGCTGTGCTCAAGTTGTCGGTTAGGAAAAATACACCAGCCGCCGCTGCTGCTCCCCACAAAAATATTTTTCCAAACACTTTTAAATCTTTGATGTGCTTTCCTGCTTTACATATTAAAAGAGGAATAAATAGAATAATTGCAATCTTCGTTACCTCCGCCGGCTGCATGGATTGCCCAAAGGGAAGCTGAATCCATCTTCTGGCTCCATAAGCCTCAATACCAAGAGGAGTTAAGACCAATGCCATCAAAACAAAGGCAATCCAATATATCATTTTCGCTATTTTGGCATACCAGTGATAATCAATCTTGGAAATAAACAGGAGGGCCACAAGACTGCCTGCACTGATAACAGCTTGTCTTGAAAAATAATACATGCTATTCCCATTAAACTTAAGAGCCGCACTATAGGAGCTTGTACTATAAAGCATGACAAGACCAAAGCACATCAAAAAAATTACAATTGCCAAAAGTCCATAATCAAAATACTGGGATTTTGATTTCGTTTTTGTATTTACTTCCTTTCCCATATGAATACTCCCATCATCTCCCTTTTCCTACTGCGACTGTGGATGCACCGGTTTTCCATTTGCAAAAAAACGGTCATACCAAATCAGAAAAATATATACTGTCCAAATCTTACGGCTGTTATCATGCTTCTGCGCCTTGTGTTCCTCCAATAAGCGAAGAAGCGATTCCACATGAAAGAATTGCTCTGCCTCTTTTGTTTGGAACATGGCTTTGACACGATTATAATATTTCTCTTCTCTCAGCCAAACACGAATCGGAATTGGAAATCCAAGTTTTTTCTTTTCTGCCGTCTTCTTTTGAATGACTCTGTCCGCTGCTGCTCGAAGAACTAGCTTTGTCTTTGGTGGGTTAACCCTGTATTCCAAAGGCAAAGTCTCCGCAAGAGCCATCACATTTTTATCCAGGAAAGGCACCCGCACTTCCAGAGAATTGGCCATGCCCATCTTGTCACCTTTCATCAGAATATCATGTACCAGCCACAGATGAATATCCAAGTACTGCATCTTTGTGACCGGATCTTTCCCTTTGACTCTCTCATAAAAAGGAGCTGTCACTTTCATACAGTCTGATTTAGCACCTTTTTTTAATAACTGATTTGCTTCTTTCTCCGAGAAAATATTTGCATTTCCAATATATCGTTCTTCCAGTGTTTTTCCATGACGAATTAAAAAACCTCTTCCTTTCATGGAACGAGGCAGGAAATCTTCTGCAAATCTTCCAAGTAGCCTGCGAACAAACAGTGGAATACGGTCAAATCCTGTGTATTCCAATGGTTCACAGTAAATATTATATCCGCCGAACAACTCGTCGGAACCTTCCCCTGACAATACTACCTTTACCTTCTTTGCCGCCTCTCCACTGAGAAAATAGAGAGCAATGGCGGCTGGGTCTGCTACAGGCTCGTCCATGTAATACATGGCGTCAGAAAGACAATCCCAGTATTCCTCCGGCTCAATGATCTTACTGTCATTCTCCATGTTGATGCTTTTCGCAAACTCTTTGGCATCTCGGATTTCACTGTAGCTGTCCTCACCAAATCCCACAGTGAAAGTGCGATCTACTTGTCCCAAATATGCCATATAACTGGAGTCAACCCCACTGGACAAATAAGAACCTACTTCTACATCACTGATTTTATGTGCAGCTACAGACTCCTTCATCACTGCT
>JAZQBW010000011.1:0-9947 GCA_045545895.1 Faecalimonas sp. | reverse complement strand
ATGACAAATACCTCATCATTATCTTTTACACGTGCACGGCTTGCTTCCAAAGGTGTCATATGTATATGTCTTTTTGCAACGATAACTCCTTTTTCTAGCTCAATCGTTCCTTTCGGACCAACAAGCTGGCATCCAGGCGTCCCTTCTGTGTGACCAGACTGACGAATCACTCCCGGCACACCTATTTTTCGCGTGTCAGTCATGGATAATTCAATCTGTGTCTCTTTTCTATACGGACCAAGAATTGCAACATTTTCGAAGCGTCCTTTTGGTCCAACAACAGTGATACGTTCTTGGCACAGATACTGTCCTGGTTGGCTTAATTCATGTACATAATGGAGTGTTGCATCTTCTCCAAACAATTTCTTAAAATCTTTTTCACTGACATGGATATGTCTTGCCGATGTCTCAATTGGAATTTTAAGACTCATTTCCAGATAAATCCCCCTACTTATTTTCTTTTAATAAATCTTTATAGAATGTGTCCATTTCCTTCTTTGTCTTAAAGGTGGCAACATACATTTGATTTCCCATAGCGCCTGAAAGTGCATCTGGAATACGGGTTACCATCTTCATAGCATCGCCATATTTTTCCATTCTATCCTCATGATTCATTACATAGTTGATGTTGTCGCGGAGACCGGCAAATGCGCAGTATGTTTCTTCGCCGATTTCTACTGTAGACTTGTCAAATGCAATCATGTCAGCCCAAATCTTATATACGTTTGTGCTGTGACCGAAGTTAATCATATCCGGTGTAAATCCACCGCATGGACGCATGTTTACTTCCAATGCAACCACATCACCTTTTTTACCGATTGCTTGGTCAGAAAGAAGACGGAAAAATTCGAAGTGAACGAAACGGCTCTTTACACCGAAACTCTTCACAGTAGCACGTCCGGCTTCGCGGGTATCCTTTGGAAGATTTTTAACGATGTAGTAGATGGAACTCTTTTCATCGTTTACCACATCCATAATAGAAAGCGGAGTAACGTTACCTGTTTCAAAGATTGGTTCTCCGTTGGAATCAATAATTGCATCATAAGAGTTCACTTCTGCATCGATAAATTCTTCCATGATGTATAAGGTGTCATTCCATTTTTCTTCAAAGAAATTGTTCATGTCTTCATCACTGCTGATTTTAAATGTGTGGGAAGCTCCTACGCCGTTGTCTGGCTTTGCTACGATAGGGTAGCCAACTTCTTTTGCAAAAGCAAGGCAGTTCTCTAAATTGTCTACCAAGTGGTAGCGGGCAACAGGGATTCCTGCCTTTGTGTAAAACTCTTTCATTTTTGATTTGTACTTAATGCGTGGCATGTCAGATGCTTGGAATCCGCTTGTAATATGAAAATCTGTACGAAGTTGGGCATCTCTTTCTAACCAGTATTCGTTGTTGGATTCTAACCAGTCAATGCGACCATGTTTGAATGTGAAAAATGCCACAGCACGGTATACTTCATCATAGTTTTCCAGGCTGTTTACTTTGTAGTATTCATTCAAGCTATTTTTTAAGTCTTCAGTTAATTCGTCGTAAGGTTGTTCACCGATTCCCAATACGTTCATTCCGTTATTTTTCAATTCACGGCAAAACTGCCAGTAATTGGTAGGGAAGTTTGGTGAGATGAATATAAAGTTTTTCATATGACTTTCCTCTCTTTTTTGAATTATATAAAAGCAGTGTTTGCTGCTATCATATGCTGATTAACGTTGGTCTAATAACCATGGCACAAAATATGTAACTTGTTTGTACCACCAATCCCAGTCGTGTACACAATCATTGCCCCAGAAATCCACCCAGACATTGATTCCTTTGCTTCTAAAGATAGAATCTAATTGTCTTGTAGTATCAGGAATTTCCCAAGCTCCCTGTCCTACACAGATTACTGCTTTTTTCTGATTGTACATAGATATAAATGGGTGGTCGCAAGGCATGTTGGCAAGGTAATGAACAGGTGAGTTTTGATAAACCAAATCATTCATAAATGTGCCGAAACCATATTCTGCTGTGTAAATTCCGCTTAAAGCAAGTAAACGGTCAAAGATGTTTGGGAAACGGAAGTATAAGTTGGCAGCGTGTGTTGCACCTAAGCTACATCCAAATACCAAGATGCCAGGAATTCCATCCCAGCCATTTCTTTCGTTTACCATGTGGTGAATGAAAGGCACCATTTCCTGTGTAATGTAGGAAATCCATTGTTCATAGCGTTCAATGCGCCACTGGGCATGTCCCCATGTGTCAGACCATGTCTCTGAATCGATGGTATCAATGGAGAAAACCATTACCTGACCGGATTCAATCCACGGAGACCAGACATCTGCCATCTTGTAATTTTCAAAATCGAAAAAACGGCCATCCTGACAAGGGATGAAAAGTACCGGTCTTCCGGAATGTCCATACACTTTGCATTCCATGTCGCGATTTAACGCAGGGCTGTAAAATTTGAAATATTGTGTTTCCATTTTTATGTTCCTCCTGATTATCGGTATCCTTTATACAGAAGAATCTGCATAAAGATTGGGATCTGTACTTCCCAGCAAGCTTCGCAGTGGTCGCCATAAGGGACGATTCTGCTTGTTAAAAATACTCTCTTTTTCATAAGAAGAGAAGTGATTTTGTGAAATTGACTCTGCATATGACGATGAAACCGCATTTCTCTGGAACCATAATCCATGTAAACACGTGTATTCGGATGCAGTTTTGATTCTTTGATTAATTGTTCCATGCAGGCCACATTTGTCCAAATGGATGGAGAAAGTGCTGCTGCACCGGAAAAAGTATCATTATATGCCAGGATTGCATATAAACTCATAAGTCCTCCCATAGAGCTGCCAGCGATGAATGTGTGGTCGCGGTCAGGCAGAGTCCGGAAGTGAAAATCAATTTCTTTTTTTAGATAGTGAACAAACCATTCCATGGTCGTCTTACCATAGCCTTCAATAAAACCTACACTTGGATCTTTGAAATCAAATGGTGAATATTCTTTTAAACGTCCATGGTCCGGGCTATGATTGCATTCCACAGCAACAATGATTAAATCTGTCTTTGTGCGGTTCATGTATTTCTTCATACCCCAGCTTTTTCCGTAAGTGGCGTCAGAGTCGTAAAATACATTGTGTCCATCAAACATGTATAAAACAGGGTAGCGTCTGTCTGGATCTTTTTTATAAGAAGCCGGCAGATAAATATAGGCACGTCTTTCGTCCGGGCCGTCTGGTGACGGGAAGACGACAGTCCATTTTTTAACCATTTTTCAGTCATCTCCAATCTAGTGTTTCTAAAACAAAATATGAAGTAAATATAGCATAGTATACAGAAAATGGCAAGAGTCCAACTGGTTTATACATTTGCTCAATATTAGTTGACAATAATTTGAAAAAAAAGGTATAATTAAGTATATTTTTATTTACGAAAGGAAGAAAAGGGAATGACAGGTAAAGAAAAGAAACAAAAGGTTGGGTTTCTTGGCACAATTGAACGTGTAGGGAATGCCCTTCCACATCCATTTATTTTGTTCTTAATCATCACAGGCGTGTTAGTTGTGTTAGCAGCTATCCTCGCAGCCTTTGGTGTTTCTGTAACAAATCCTACAACAGAAGAAGTTGTAGCAGTAAAGAGCTTACTGAATAAAGACGGACTTTCATGGTTCATGACAAGTATGGTAAGCAACTTCTCAAGTTTTGCAGCATTAGGTGTTGTATTAGCGATGCAGATGGCAATCGGTGTTGCAGAAGGCAGCGGACTTTTAACAACTGCTATGCGCCGTGCGATTTTAGGGGTACCAACATGGCTCCTTACCGCAGTAGTAATCTTCTTGGGTATCAACGGAAGTATTGCTTCTGAAGCATCTATCATCTTTATTCCACCATTGGCTGCAACAGCATTTTTAGCGGCTGGAAAACACCCAGTAGCTGGACTTATGGCTGGTTATGCTGCAGTAAATGCTGGTTTTACAGCAAACGTTATGATTACAGCAACAGATGCATTACTGTATCCAGTTACAGAAGAAATTGCAAAAGGTGTTGACCCATCATACTCAACAACTGTTGCAAACAACTGGTACTTTATGATTGTATCATGTTTCTTACTTACAATTGTAGGTGTATTTGTAAACAATAAGTTCATCGCACCACGTCTTGGTAAGTATGAAGGTGAAAATTATGATAGTGAACGGGATGCAACCGAGATTGAGAAGAAGGGTCTTCGCAATGCAGGTATTTTCAGTGTGATTTACATAGCAATTATCTTGATTGGATTGATTCCAAAGAATGGTTTCCTTCGCGATGCAGAAGGCAGTGTATTAAATGGACCATTTATTGCTGGTTTGGTTGGCTTCCTGATTTTATTCTTTATTTTAGTTGGTATCGTATACGGAACAACAGTTGGCGCATTCAAGAAGGCAAGCGATGTTCCAAAGATGATGGCAGATTCACTCAACTCGTTAACAGGTTATATTGTATTAGTATTTGTGATTGCGCAATTTATCCAAATTTTCAATTACACTAACTTAGGTACAGTTATTGCTGTTACAGGAGCAAACTTCTTAAAGAGTGCAGGATTAACAGGAATTCCAATGATTCTTTGCATTATTGTAATTACAACATTTGTAAACTTCTTCATGACAAGTGGTACTGCAAAATGGTACATCTTTGCACCTATTTTCGTTCCAATGTTCATGATGCTTGGATACTCACCTGAATTTGCACAAGTTATTTATCGTATTGGTGATTCTTGTACAAATCCAATTACACCGATTTATCCTTATTTACCAATGATTATCGGTATGGCATCAAAGTATGACAAGAAAGCAGGTATGGGAACTGTTATCTCAATGACGCTTCCATATTCTATTGCATTCTTAATTTCATGGATTATTATGGTGGTTGCATGGATGTTGCTCGGCTTACCATTAGGACCAGGTGCAACTGTATTTATGTAAAACAGAAAATGAAAAGCCGTCTTTTATAGGAAAGACGGCTTTTCTGTAAAGAAAGGGGAAATTATGGCTTATACAAAAATTATTTGTGGAAAACTTTATGATGGGATTCATGATGAGTTGCAGCAGAATCGTGAAATTCTAATAAAGGATAAATATATTGTAGCAGTGGGAGAAAAAGTGGAGACGCCGGAAGAGTGTAAGGTGGTGAACCTTTCAGGACTTACTGTGACACCTGGGATGATTGATGCCCACGTACATGCAAGCTTTTTTGACTGGAGAGAAATTGATAAAGATCCGATTTACTATTCTGATGCAATGCGTGCGTTGGCAGTTTCCGAGTGTGCACGCCGTGCTTTGGCTGGTGGATTTACAACCATTCGTCATATCGGGTGGTTTCAGGAAGACTGTTCTCTTGACGTAAAACGTGCAATTGAAGCAGGATATATTGAGGGAGCTCGTATGATAGTGGCTCCACATTTAGTTTGTGCACCGGGAAGCCATGGGGATTCTACACAAAAGATTGCCACAAATCCAAAATTATCTGATTTCCTAGAAACCTGCATTCCAACTATGGGAAATGGTCCGGATTTCTTCCGCGGAGCAATCAGACATGAAGTGAAACTGGGAGCTGATTTTATTAAGATTATGGCGACAGGCGGTTTCTTTACACCGAATGATTCGCCAGAAGATAAACAACTATCTTACGAAGAATTGAAAGCTATTATTGAGACAGCACATTCCCTTCACAAGACGGTTACGGCACACGCGTATACCACAGAGTTTGTGACAACCTTAGCAGAACTTGGTATTGATGGAATTGAGCATGCATCCCTGATTGATGAAGCAACTGCAAGATTGTTAGAAGAAAAGGATATCTATGTGGTACCGACGTTCTGCCCATATGATGAGATTGTGCTTTTGGATGAAGAAAAACTAGCACAGAAATCACCAGAGTTCCAGCGCAAACTTCGTTACTATAGAGACAATCTGGTCGAAAGTCGCGAAATCTTAAAGAAGAGTAATCTCCGTCTTGGGTATGGTACGGACTTAGTAGTGGGATACCAAAACTATGAATGTGGACGTGAATATTCAGCATGGCTTCGTAATGGCATGGAACCGTTCCGTACGCTCAAGGCAGCCACAGCAGTCAATGCAGATATTCTTGGTATCAGTGACATTGTTGGTACTATTGAGCCAGGAAAATATGCGGACATTGCTGCTTGGAAGCGTGATTTGTTAACGGATGACAAGGCGCTTCTTGACTGTGCTTTTGTTATGAAGGAAGGAAGAGAAATAGCAGCACATTCTATTATAGATGACTATGAATAAATGAGGAGGCAGTCGTGAGTTATCAAAAACATTTAGAGAATATTCGGTCAATCAACGACCAATTTAGATATTATAAGACAGTGGAATCGCTGTTCGAGTTGGACCAATGGTCGGCATTACCTTTGGAAGGGGGAGCCTATAGACAACAAGTCGCAGCACACATTGCTGCGCAGAAAGCTGGCCTATTCGACAGTGATGAAGCAAAAAAAGCCTCGGATTACTTTAAAGATGTGAATTTGAGCGAGATAGAAGATTACGTGGAAAGAGGATTGATTCGCAGTTTCTTGTTCCGCTATAATAATCAAACTCGTACACCGAAGGATTTCATGCATGAGTACAGTATGCTTCGTGCAGATACTATGAATAAATGGAAGGAAGCCCGTGAGAAACAGGATTTTGAAGTGTTTCGTCCATGGCTTACACAAGTATTTGAACTCAAGAAGAAAATCGCTCTTGCAATTAATCCGGAGGCACCGGCTTTCGATACTTTGGTAAACATCAATGATGAAGGGACTGGGTGTAGCGAAATCAGCCGTGAATTTGATGTGCTTAAGGAGGGACTTACAAAGTTACGCAGTCATATTGAAAAAAGTAGTGTAACACCAAATACGGATATTTTTAATACCTTGGTGGATCCAGTTCGCATAGAAGAGTTTTCCCAGCGACTTGCCAGAGAATCTGGATATGAAGAGAGGCGCGGTGGCTTTAATAATAGGGTAGTCCATGCATTTACTTCTTTCATGGGACCACGTGATGCCCGTGTATCTTCCTATCAAAATGGCAGTTTAAATATGATTTTTACATATTTGCATGAAGCAGGCCATGCCATGTATGCAAGCGGAGGGAACGACCTTGTGAATTCCGCAAATATGTGGGGTGGTATTGAAGGAAGTTTTCAGGAGTCTATGGCTCGTTTTAACGAAAACATTGTTGGGCGCAGCAGAGCCTATTGGGAATATTATTATCCAAAACTTCAAAAGGAATTTTCTGAGTTTGCAGATGTTTCTTTAGATGAATTTTATCTCTCTATGAATGCGGTAAAACCAAGTCTTCGCCGAATTACAGCAGATGAAGTAACATACAGTCTCCATGTAATTTTGCGTTATGAACTGGAACGGGATTGTTTTGCCGGAACATTGGAGGTGGGAGACCTTTCCAAAGCATGGAATGATTTGAGCGAGAAGTATTTGGGCATTCGTCCTTCCAATGATACGGAAGGCGTGCTTCAGGATATGCACTGGGCTGGCGACTACATTGGATATTTCCAAAGTTATGCGCTGGGAAATATTTATTGCGGACAGATTCGCGAAGCAATTTTGAGGGATATTCCGGATTTTGATACCCAGCTTCGAAGAGGCGATTTTAGAACTCTTAACAGCTGGCTGGATAAGAATGTTCGTCAGTATGGATGCTGTTTTACAGCCGGAGAGATGACAGAACGTATAACCGGAAAAAGTTTGGATGCAAAACCATTTTTAAAATACTTGGAAGAAAAATATATGCAGATTTATCAATTATAATACGATATATTATGAACTTAAAAAAGGGAAACAATACTAACTAACAGGGCGCTTAATATGCTGACAAAGACACCGCCTATCATGGCAGGAAATACCAGTCGGGAAATTACACTCCTTTTTTCAGGGCAAAGAATGCCAATACTGCCAATGCACATTCCCATACTAGAAAGATTTGCAAATCCGCAGAGTGAGATAGCGCAAATCATACCTGCTCTTGCGTCCAGTTCGCCAAGGTGACTAGAAAGCTCACCAAATGCAATAAATTCATTTAGGATAAGTTTGTTTCCCAATAAAGTTCCTTCCAACAAAATATCCTTTCCGGTTAAACCCAGCAGAAATCCAAATGGAGCAAACAGATAGCCGAAGATCTGTTCCAAATTAAGATGGAACAATCCTAAAAAAAGGTTCATAACAGCAACAGCACCGATAAATCCTACAAGTGTGGCACCGATTGAAATTACAATCTGCATGCCGGTTGATGCTCCCTCTGCAAGTGCATCTATTACATTGGAATTCGTTCCTTTTGACTCTATTTTCACGTCTGCTATGAGGTGTATTTGTTCTGTCTGAGGATAGATAATCTTAGAAATCAGTATACTGCCAATCGGAACCATCGCACTTGCAATCAGCAAATATTCCATTGGAATCCCCAGTGCCTGATAACCGCCGAGAATGGATGCTGATATACTTCCCATGCCGGATACTAATATGACAAATATTTCACTCTCAGTCAGATGCTTTAGGTATTTGCTGACTAAGATTGGGCTGTCTGTATGTCCAAGGAACATATTTGCAACTGCCACAAAGCTTTCAACTTCTGTTGTACCCATGAGTTTTCCTATCAATTTTCCAATCCATTTCACAATAAAACCAATCACTCCAAGATAATATAGCGCTCCTACCAACGCGGAAATAAAAATGATATTTCCAAGACTTTGAATGATAAAAACACTCAGTTTGGAACTGTCATAAAGATCTCCAAAGACAAAGGACAAACCTTCGCTGCCACAGTCAATCAGCAGTGTCAACCCGTTGGAAATGAGTGTGATGATTTTTTTGCCAAAAGGAATTTTGACAACAAAAAAGGCAATGACAAATTCAATAAGAAGTGCTTTGAAAATCATTCTCCAATTTACAGCGCGACGATTCCGTGAAATAAGCCAGCAGATGGTTAAAACAACTATAATACCTATTAGATTTAATACTAAATTCATATTGTATATCCTCACGATTCAAATAAATTAGAGTATGTCCAATGTTTTTGAAAAAATGTAAAAAAGTATTAAAAATTAATAAAAGCGATTGACTGGTTTTTACAAATAAGTAAAATAGAAGTCATTGGTAATGATAAAACATGATATGAAGAATTTGAACAAATGAGGTGACAGACTATGACGGAAAACAAATCAATGCTTGGTACGGAACCGATTGGCAAATTGCTGTTCAAACTGGCAGTGCCTACGGTGGTAGCCCAATTAATTAATATGCTTTATAATATTGTTGACAGGATTTACATCGGACATATGCCGGGGGACGGCAGTCTTGCCCTGACTGGCGTAGGTGTATGTATGCCAATCATTATGATAATTTCCGCATTTGCGGCACTTATTAGCTCGGGTGGTGCGCCGAGGGCATCCATTTATATGGGAAAAGGGGATAACGAGTCAGCGGAAAAGATTTTAGGTGGTTGTTTTACATTGCAACTTATCATATCAGTGGTTCTTACCATAGTGCTTTTGATCTGGAACGAAGATTTATTATTGATGTTTGGTGCAAGTGAAAATACCATTGGCTACGCAACTGATTATATGAACCTCTATGCTGTTGGAACAATCTTTGTTCAGCTCACACTTGGTATGGGCGCTTTTATCACTGCACAGGGTTTTGCAAACGTTGGTATGATGACAGTGATTATCGGTGCGGTGAGTAATATTATTCTGGATCCTATTTTTATCTTTGGATGCGAGATGGGAGTAAAAGGTGCGGCACTTGCCACCGTTATTTCACAGGCAGTTTCCTGTCTTTGGGTATTGGTTTTCTTGTTTGGGAAGAAAACCAACCTTAAACTCAAAAGAAGAAATATGAAGATAGATGGAAAACTTGTTTTCCCATGTGTAGCACTTGGGCTTTCTGCTTTTATTATGCAAAGCAGCGAGAGTGT
>JAZQBW010000010.1:0-16479 GCA_045545895.1 Faecalimonas sp. | reverse complement strand
AAGCTGGCATGTCCATCGCCGCCTTTTCCAGAACGAATATAAATCTTAGCTCTATCTGCAAACATATTTTTCACCTACTTTTTATAATAATCTTAGTATAAACAAGTATTACGCAAAAAACAAGGCTTCAAACCAAATGATTTGAAGCCTAATTCCTACATTTGCTGTAATCTTATTCAGCTACTACTGGATAGATAGAAACTTGTTTCTTATCTCTTCCTTTTCTTTCGAATCTTACAACACCGTCAACTAATGCAAATAATGTATCGTCTCCACCACGTCCTACGTTGATACCTGGGTGAATCTTAGTTCCACGTTGTCTGTAAAGAATGTTTCCAGCTTTTACAAATTGTCCGTCAGCTCTTTTCGCACCTAATCTTTTTGATTCTGAGTCTCTACCGTTCTTTGTAGAACCAACCCCTTTTTTATGAGCGAAAAATTGAAGGTTTAAATTCATCATGGTGTTACACCTCCTCAAATATTAAATCCATATAATCTTCGTAATCTTCGTTGTCTTCCAATGTCTGTAATCCCAGAATCATGGTTTCCAACAATAGTGTTGTCTCTTTTGTAGGTTTGTCTATTCTAAATTGAATCATGCACCCTTCTTCATCCACATCCTGCGTGAAATTCACATCTGTAAATCGTTCAATCGCATTCATGGTGTTGATTGTCAAAATAGAAATTGCTGAACAAACTATGTCGCTACCTGCTTCTGCAAATTCGGCATGATCATAAACCTTGAATCCAACACATTCATTCAATTCATTCTTGTAAATGGTTACCTTAGTCATAACATCAAATTAAGCGTTGATCTTTTCAATCTTAACAGCTGTATATTGTTGTCTGTGACCGTTTTTCTTATGGTATCCAGATTTTCTCTTATACTTGTAAACGATAACTTTTTTAGCTTTGCCGTCTCCAATTACAGAAGCTGTAACTGTAGCGCCTTCTACTGTTGGATTACCAACCTTTAATTCTGCATCGCTTACTGCAAGTACTTGGTCAAATGTAAAAGTCTCTCCAGCTTCTACACCAAGTTTTTCTACTTTAATGATATCGCCTTCGGCTACTTTGTACTGTTTACCACCTGTTGCTATAATTGCGTACATATGGCACCTCCTATTATCATTACTCGCCAGTTGTGGTGTTACATATCATTTCTAAACAATAAAATATGTAAACTTGTCAACCTCACTGTGCGGCATACTCATGTATTTTACCATGTGTTTTTACCAACGTCAACCATTTTTCTAAAATTCTATCTTTTTTAATTAAAAATACGTTTCACCGATATCAAAGATGTGGCTCTATCCCAGCGTTCATAGTAATCCACATCATGTACGATTGTATCGTACTTTTCACTTAGTGCATGAATCATTTGTCCATTCCCCAAATAGATGGCCACATGACTTGGTCCTGCACCTTCTGTATAGAATAACAAATCTCCCGGTTTCCATTCGGAGCGATTGTTTTTGCTGATGGTAGTTCCTTTACCCGCCTGTACAGATGCAGTTGTTCCAATGTCTATTCCAAAATGGTTTTTATATACCCAATAGGTAAAACCGCTACAGTCCCATCCCCTAGAAGACTTGCCTCCCCATACATATTGTACTTTTCCGGCATATTTGGTAATGGCCCAAATATCTTCAGTGGTTCCTGTATATTCAAACACAATTGTAACAACCTTTTCATATGCTCCGGAATAAGAACCTGTAATTCTTGTATCATTTACAACACAATATGGTCTCATTCTATAAAAATATACAGTGTCTTTGTTTAATCCCGACTCTGACCAGGATAATGTGTCTGCATTGTCTATGTCGGCTATCAACTGATAATTTGATTTATCACCTTCACTGCGATAAATTTCATACCCTTGTGCGCCTTCTGACTTTTTCCAACTTAGAGAAACTTTAGTATCTCCATCACTAGTTGTACCACTTAGTTTCACCTTATTAGGAGTGGTCTTTGTTCCTACAATCTCAGAAGGTTCTCCATATACATTCCCGGTTTCCAAGCTCTGGCACGCCTTAATATAGTAATAATATTCCATTCCACACTCACGTTCAGCATCTGCATATGTTGTTGCAGTTCCATCTGTGATTTCAGAAATGCACTCAAACTCTCCATCTTTTTTCAAACAACGGAACACTTGATAGCCTGACGCTCCTTCTACTGAATCCCACTGTAATTGGATTGTATTGTATGATACCCCGCTTACACTTGTTAATACTGGTGTAGCAAGAGGCGTAATCTGGCTTACTACTTCAGATGCTTCTCCATATAAAACATCTTTATCTACATTAGAATAGCCGCAGATATAGTACATATAAGTAGTATTCGTCTGAATGTTTGTTTCCTGATATGATGTGATATTACCATCCTTTATTACCATGGTAGGCACATAATTTGCCCCTCCATTGGTACTCTTATATAAGATGTAGCCATTCACACCTTCTAATTGCTTCCATGTCAAATCAATATTATCACGAGATGCCTGTACAATCTGTAACCCCTCTACCTTGGCAGGGCGGATGCGGAATGCATCTTTTAGTACAACACTTCCTTGATATCCCATGACTTGCACTTTGATACTTGCACAGCCTACGTTCTGATTGTCAGAATAACTCAAAATGGTAATCTCTTCTTTAGCTTTTTTGACCGCATTACCATCTTCATCAACAAACTCGATACTCTCAATTTCAGGCTTAATTTCCTTCCCTGTATAGACAAACACATTCCCTTCAGGAATATCCACTTCTACAACAGTCAGTGCCGATACCTCCGGTAATCTTTTTGCCACCAATTCATTTGTACAAATAAAAATAATGGTGCACATCACTAAAAGTGTAATTGACAAAACTGTTTTTAGATTTTCACGAATATATACTCTCATCTTATTTCCTCTCTTTGATGCACTCCCCCAAATACGTGCTTTTCTATTTTAATACAGGAATTCATGCTTCGTCAACATTTTTTATAACTTTTGTAATATTTCTGTAACTATTTCCTATCGCAAAAAAAATGCGATTCTCAAGGAATCACATTTTTAAAAGCTTTATCACATTTTTAGAACTGATAAGTTCCCGTTCTTCTTTTGTTAGAGGAATTTGATAAAAGGCTTCTACAAATTTCTTTTGTCCACCCCATGGGGAATCTGTTCCAAACAGGACTTTATCCGCTCCATGATTTCTTACCATGCGCAAAAACTGCCATGAATCCATTTTATCCAATACATATGATGTATCCAAATACACATCTCTTCCAACCAACAACTGTTCAACCTCATCAAACATCTCATTTCCTCCCATATGGGCAAGAACAAGATTCTTTGGCGCAACCTCATTTAATACCTCTTCTATCATCTTAGGTGTACAATGAACATCCTTAGGACTTACCGGGTCTTTTCCTGCATGTGTTACAATAATTAAGTCTAATTCTGATGCATATGACAGAATTCTCTTATATTTAATATCATTAAAATAAGTGTCTTGATAATCTGGATGAAGCTTAATTCCCTTTAGATTGTTTTCCTTTATCCAGCGAAGCTTTTCTTTATAATCTTCACAATCCGGATGAATACTACCCAAAGAAATTAAGTCTCCTTCCATAAATTGAAGCGCATATCGGTGAATGGAATCAAATTGTCTTGGTGCTGTTGCAACTGGAAGGATAATGGAACGTGTAATTCCCGCCTCTTCCATAGAATGCAAAAGACCTTCTTCTTTTCCACTTGTATATGGTGGCATATGACATATCTCTGACAAATGCGCTATGGTTCGATCTGCTATCTTTTCTGGAAAGATATGTGTATGAAAATCAATCATGTTATCCCTTCTTTTGTTAATTTTAGTAGCCTTCTCTAGAGTCTTGTAGTTACAAAAATATCATACAACGCACGAATTGCATTATCAAAATCGTGGTTGCGGACACCAACTACAATATTAAGCTCACTGGAGCCCTGGTCAATCATCTTTACATTTACATGTGCATGTGCAAGTGCTGAAAATACGCGTCCGGAAGTTCCTCGTTTTGCTCTCATACCACGTCCTACGATGGCGATTAATGCTAAATCAGATTCTAATTCCAAAGAATCCGGTTGTACCGCCTGATGAATACCTGCAAGTACTTCTTGTTCTTTTTCTTCAAATTCTGATTGGTGAACAAACACTGTCATAGTATCAATTCCAGAAGGCATATGTTCAATTGAAATTCCATTATCTTCAAATACCTGTAATACCTTGCGGCAGAAGCCCACTTCTGAGTTCATCATTGCCTTTTCAATTGTAATAGATGCAAATCCCTGCTTTCCTGCAATACCGGTAATGGTATATTTTGGATGTCTGCAGGTTGCTTCTACGATTAATGTTCCTTTATCATCCGGTGCGTTTGTGTTACGAATATTAATCGGAATCCCTTCTTTGCGAATTGGGAATATGGCATCTTCGTGAAGAACTGTTGCTCCCATGTAGGAAAGTTCTCGCAATTCTTTATATGTAATGGCTTCAATGGATTTCGGATTATTAATAATTCTTGGGTCTGCAATCATAAAACCGGAAACATCGGTCCAGTTTTCGTACATATCAACCTTTGCAGCCTTTGCAACAATGGAACCTGTCAAATCAGAGCCCCCTCTTGAAAATGTCTTGATTGTACCATCTGGCATAGAACCATAGAATCCTGGAATGACCGCACATGCAACCTGCTCTAATCGTTTTGATAAAACAGCATTTGTCTTTTCGTCATCAAAGCGTCCTGTTTCATCAAATAAGATAACCTCTGCAGCATCAATAAACTCGTATCCAAGATAATTCGCCATAATTATGCCATTCAGATATTCTCCTCTGGAAGCCGCATAATCTCTTCCTATTTTTCTTCCAAAATTCTCACGAATCACATCAAACTCGTTGTCTAGAGAAAGTTCTAATCCTAATCCATCTATAATTTCATTGTATCTTGCCTTTATTTCATCTAGAAGAGCCTCGAATTTCTTTTCACGAACGGCTGCATTATAACAGGTATATAACATATCCGTAACCTTTGTATCTCCTGAAAAACGTTTTCCCGGAGCAGAAGGTACTACATATCGTCTGCTTTTATCTGCGCGGATGATTTCTCCTACTTTTTTAAACTGTTCGGCACTTGCTAAAGAACTCCCTCCGAATTTTACTACTTTTTTCATTTGTCTACCTCCACAATATTTGTTTCATCTTACACACTTATCACTGAGAAAATGCCTCATGAAATGGCTTTTTAATTTTCTTTCTTGTCACCTCAACCAGTTGCAGCTTTGTCATGTCAACTAAGGTTGTGGCAATTGCATCCTTATGCAACTCATGCTCAAATTGCTTTAATAATTCCTCTGTCAGTTCCTGACTATTCATATTAATAAAGTCAACTACTATGATTCCACTTAGGTTTCTTAGACGAATTTGTTTTGCAACTTCTCTGCATGCTTCTATATTAATTTTAAAGTATGCCCTATCATCTTTCCTTTTGTCAATATATTTTCCCGTATTTATATCAATTACTGTCAATGCCTCCGTAGGTTGAATTACCAGATAGGCTCCGGATTTCATCCAAACACGCTCTTTTAATGCCCGTTCAATCTGTTTTTCAATTCCATACAACTTGTGCAGGGGTAATAATTTTTCCTGATACAAGCGTAGTTTTTCCAAATCCTCCGGCTGATTCTGAGTCAGAAAATCTTTCATCTCATCATATAACTCCAAATCCTCCACAATAATATCTGTCAAGCCATCCTGGTAAATATTCTTTAACTCTCTCAAATATTGTCTAGGCGCTCTTTTTAAGCAAGAAAAAGGAACCCTAGTTTGAGCTGTCATAACAACCGCTTCATAATCTGATATCAGTTGCTTAAGTTCTCCTATTAAAATATCCTCATGGATATCTTTTGCATTGGTTCTCATGATAAAACCATACTTATCAGATGTGAATTGGTTTGCAATGGATGTTAAACGCTCTCTTTCTTCTTTTCCAAGCTTTGCTGAAGCACCAATACGCGTGTCTCCACTTGTTAAAACGACATATTTTCCAGTAAAACTCAGTTTGCTTGTAACAGTTGGGACCTTGGTCTTTACAGCCTCTTTGGAAACCTGTACAATCAATTCATCACCTACACAAAGTGGTTTTTTACCTATCTTGTGCGTAAAAATCGGCGTTTCATTATCCTCAATGGCATAATAACATTCTACGCCTTTCCCTATCTCAACAAAAGCAGCGCCAATATTGCCCACAATATTTTTCACTTTACCTATATAGATATCCCCTAGCTCTGCCGGATGATTGCTTACCTCTTGCTTAGCACAATGTAGCTCCACAACCTCATCATTTTCTAGCACTGCTGTTATAATCTTTCCTTCCAGCTTCGTAATTACCAGTTTTCGTTTCATTACCACACCTTATCCAAACTTACAAAATTATGATTGCCTTCATCTGCATAGACTTCCAACCGATGATGGGAAAAGGATACACTGTCTAAATCCACACCCAAATACCCGGCAAATGCCTGCATGACCACTTCTGGCTTTAGGTTCTCAACACTGCCTGTTGCCACTCGCATAAATACACCTTCATCGCGAATCTCAAATTGATATATCATAGGCTTTATATCAACTTCTTTTTCGCTCTTTTTCGTTTTTTTCACAATGCAAATAGAAGGTTGATTCATAAAACCAGCTGCCATCTGTTGCCATCCTTCCGGAAAGGTACCGTATTTCACCGTAGAAAGATAGTCTGCTGCAGCCACAATGGTCATGCCGGTACGCTTTTTCTCATCAGAAATAGGCACCATATTCACAACTTCAATTCCTTCTACAGAAGTTTGATTCATACGTGCCACAGCCTCATTCATATCGATCTCTTCTGTAAGTTCAATATCAAAATATTCACCATCACTTGTTACACCCACACCCAAAGGATTGGCAAAGGACATAATCATATGAGGACTAAATCCACCGGTAAATGCAATGGGAACCTCGGCACGTCTCATCATCTTCTGAAAGAAGCGCATGACATCAAGATGACCAATAAACTTCATGGCACCAAATTTACGGAATTTAATTCTTGCTTTCAACACACACACCTCCTCCGAAAATCGCTGCTCCACAGCCTGAACACTGCATACGACAGTTCGGTGTAACTTCACCATCTAGCGCCCTTTTCCATTCCCGTTGCAGGAATTTCTTAGTCACTCCAATATCTATGAAATCCCAAGGTAGAATCTCTTCTAAATCACGTTCTCGCAAGTTATAAAAAGCAATGTCTACTCCTGTTTCCTCGAATGCTTGAAGCCACAAATCATATTGAAAATGTTCGCCCCAGGAATCATAGAGGCAACCCAACTTGTAGGCTTCTAAAATTACTTTGCCTACGCGTCTATCCCCGCGAGCAAATACGCCCTCTAACACTGTCACATCCGCTTCGTGCCAGTTGTATTTTAAACTCTTATGATTTAATTGGGCCTTCATCTCATGATTTACCACATTTGCTTTTGCAATATAGTCTTCTCTGTTTAACATGGTTGCCCATTGGAATGGGGTAAATGGCTTTGGAATAAAGAAGGATGTACTCGCAACAATCTGACATTTACCATTTCTTTGATCCTTTGGAATTTCATAGTAACGTCTTGCAACTTTGTCTGCCAAACGAGCAATATCCTTCATATCTTCTTCTGTTTCCGTTGGAAGTCCTAACATAAAATATAATTTCACTCGACTCCAACCACCTTCGAAGGCTTGTCCTGCCCCCTCCAGGATAATTTCTTCCGTTAATCCTTTATTGATTACATCACGAAGTCTCTGAGAGCCCGCCTCCGGTGCAAATGTAAGGCTACTCTTACGAATATCCTGCACTTTACTCATTACATCCAGAGAAAATGCATCAATTCGAAGGGATGGAAGGGAAATGTTGATTCCCTTCCCCTTAAATTCTTCGATTAAATAGGTGACCAGTTCTTGTAACTGTGAATAATCACTGGAGCTCAGAGAACTCAGAGAAATCTCCTCATGCCCAGTGTTTTTTAACATGTTATATGCATATTCCTTTAACATATCCACATGGCGTTCACGAGTTGGTCTGTAGAGCATTCCTGCCTGACAAAAACGACAGCCACGAATACAGCCTCTTTGAATCTCCAACACAACCCGATCTTGCGTGGCTTTTATAAACGGTACTACTGGCTTTTCAGGATAATAGGTATTGGTTACATCTAATACCATTTGTTTTTTAATTACGGTTTTCGCATGGGAATTGTTTGGTTCAAAGGATGCAATGGTGCCATCTTCATGATAAGTTACATCATAAAATGCAGGTACATAAAGTCCCGGAATCTCCGCTGCCATTTCCAAAAATTCCTTCTTGGATTTCCCCGATGCTTTCCATTCTTTATATTGATCCATCAATTCATAGAAAACGGTTTCCCCTTCTCCTATATAGAAAATGTCGAAGAAATCGGCCAATGGTTCCGGATTATAGGTGCATGGGCCGCCTCCGATTACAATTGGATGTTCTTCATTCCTGTCTTTTGCCAACAACGGAATCTGTGCCAAATCCAGTACCTGAAGAATATTGGTATAGCACATTTCATATTGAATGGTAATACCGATAAAATCAAAATCCTTGATTGGTTCTTGGGATTCCAATGCGAATAGTGGAATCTTCTCTTCCCTCATGATTCTGTCCAAATCCGTCCATGGGGAATATACACGTTCACACCATATATCATCGCGACGATTTAACATATCATAAAGAATCTGAATTCCCAAATGAGACATTCCGATTTCGTATACATCCGGAAAAACAAAGGCAAAGCGAATGTCTACATCTTCCTTCTTCTTCATAACAGCATTCACTTCATTTCCAATGTAGCGTGCCGGCTTGTCAACTTTTAATAAAATATCATCAGATAAGGCTAATTTTCTCAATTCAATTCTCCTTTTGTATTGTTACTTTTTTACTATGACATTATATCAACGGAATATTTGGAAGTCAACAAATCCATCCAAGTCCATCCCATGGAATTCCTGTTTGATTTCACTTGTCACAGTCTTTGCTTCTTCTAGCCCATTTTTGTTTGCAATGGCAAATAAGCATAGCAATATGATTGCCACCACAGTTCGCGCCACAAAGGTACCTTGGGCCTTATCAACATTTGAAAATTCATCATTTTTGTAGATACTTTTGTAAGCCGACTGGTATCTTGGATGTATTGCCGGGGGCGTATATTTTTCGTTATACATTTTTCTAGTTTCCTGTAACAATGTGATTCTTCTTTTTTCTGTTTCTGTCATAACCCGTCCTCCAAAAACAAAAGGCATATACTATGTAACATAATATATGCCCTTCCCGATTTCTTTAGAAGATTAGCGGTCAGCCAATTCTTTCGTAATGTCTTCCCATGTAACCCCTCGTTCTACCATAAGAACCATTGCATGATACAGAAAATCAGATAACTCGTATTTAATTTCTTCCGGATTCGGGTTCTTAGCGGCAATCACAAGTTCCGTTGCCTCTTCCCCAACTTTTTTCAATATCTTATCAATTCCTTTATCAAACAAATAGTTGGTGTAAGAACCTTCCTTTGGATGATTCTTTCGATCTAGAATCGTTTCATATACACTTTCGAACACTTGAAGTGGATTGGTCTCATCGTAGTCCTTCCCAACAAGAGACTGAAAGAAACAAGTAGGATTGCCAGTATGGCATGCTGCTCCTATTTGCTCTACTTTGGCCAAAATGGTATCCTTGTCACAGTCAATGGTTAGCGACTTTACGTATTGAAAATGTCCTGATGTTTCGCCTTTGACCCAAAGCTTTTTTCGACTCCGGCTAAAATAAGTCATTTTCCCTGTTTTCAGCGTGGTCTCATAAGCTTCCTCATTCATATAAGCCATCATCAACACTTCTCCTGTTTTGTAATGTTGCACAATCACAGGAATCAGTCCATCTTCATTTACCTTAAACTCCGAGAAGCTTATCAAGCTCTCAAATGACGTCATTTTAATTCCCTGCTCTTCGCATTTTACCTTAAAATCCTGAAGATTCAATTCCTTTTGACTTACAAATCTTCCTGAAATCCCTTCAATTCCATCTTTTTTCAAAATACGAAGAACTTCCTTTTCCTCTAATACATCCGTAAGAATGACAGTCGGAAGATTGGTTGTATTTGTAACAGAATCCAAATCTGGACGATGCATAAAAATAATTTCACTGGCAAATTCCGTAATCAAGTGTCGGCTTTTGTATAATCTATCAAAATCGTTCAAGGAAACTGCTATTTTGTCTTTCCCAAAACGTTTTGACACCTCTTCTATCAATTCTACCCCAGTTGATTTGGATAGATTTAAAATTGCTTTTTTCGCGCCTGCATATAGAATCTTTTTCACATCTTCCTGTCTACGGATATTGCCACCTGCAATCATAGGGATTCGGATGGTGCGATTCATCTTTTTTATCAAATCAATAGCATTATCATGCTCCACATCACTAGACGACAAATCAAATACAATCAACTGGTCGGCTCCCGCATCATCATATGCCTTGGCCAATCCTACTACATCCTCAGACAATACTTCTGAATTATCAAACCATTTTACCGCTTTCCCCTGAGAAATAAAGATACAAGGGATTAATTTTTTATAAACCATTATGCTAAACTTCCTTTCGTAGACCAAACATCCTTCATGCGAGGTTCTTCCATTGTAGCCATATCAAGAGCCTTTCCAAATGCTTTAAAAAGAGCCTCTGACATATGATGATTATTGATGCCATCCATGATTTTTAAATGAAGATTCATTGCTCCGCTATAGGATACTGCATAGAAAAATTCACGAAACATTTCCGTATCAAAATCACCTAATTTTTTTGCTGAAAAATTAGCTTTAAAATTCAAGTATGGTCTTCCTGACAAATCGATGGCGCAAAGAGCCAATGTTTCATCCATTGGAAGAAGGAAACTTCCGTAACGCTTGATTCCTGCTTTCTCACCCAAAGCTTTTGCTATTGCTTGCCCAAGGACAATACCTGTATCTTCAATGGTGTGGTGACAGTCCACATGTATATCTCCTGTTACTTTCACATCTAAATCAAACAATCCATGCCTAGCAAAACCATCCAGCATATGATCAAAATATCCGATTCCCGTCTCAATATGAGTCTTCCCCTGTCCGTCCAGATTAATTGTAATTGAGATATTAGTTTCTTTTGTTTTTCTCTCGCATGTTGCAATTCTTGCATTCATAACTCTTCCTCGATTCTTCTATTCAAATCTTACTTTGATTGAATTTGCATGGGCAGTTAACTGTTCTGCCTCAGCAAAATGTTCAATATCTAAATGAATTTCTTCCAGTGCTTCTCTGGAATATGCAATAATACTTGATTTTTTAATAAAATCATCCACACTCAGTGGTGAAAAGAATTTTGCAGTTCCATTTGTCGGCAATACATGGTTTGGTCCGGCAAAATAATCTCCTAATGGTTCACTGCTATATTCACCGATAAAGATTGCCCCTGCATTTCGTATCTTCATCATAACATCATATGGATTTTTTGTCATGATTTCCAAATGTTCTGATGCGATTTCATTTGCAATATCAATCACATCTTCCATTGTGTCTGCCACCAAGATGTAACCATAGTTGTCTAATGATTTTCTCATAATCTCAGTTCTCGTCAGTTCTTCCACAAAAATCTCTACTTGTTCAGAAACCTTTTTAGCAAGTTCTTCGCTGGTAGTCACTAAGATTGCCGATGCCAATTCATCATGTTCTGCCTGAGACAATAAATCTGCGGCCACATATCTTGGATTTGCAGTTTCATCTGCAATCACTAGAATTTCACTTGGTCCTGCAATAGAATCAATATTCACATGACCGTAAACTGCCTTTTTCGCCAAAGCTACATAAATATTTCCAGGTCCAACTATTTTATCAACTTTTGGAATACTTTCTGTCCCATAAGCCATGGCTCCAATGGCCTGCGCACCGCCTACCTTGTAGATCACATCTACTCCCGCCTCCTTGGCAGCTACTAAAGTATTTGGATTCACTTTGCCATCTTTTCCCGGAGGAGTTGTCATAATAATTTCATCTACTCCGGCAACTTTTGCAGGGAGAATGTTCATCAATACGGAAGATGGATAAACCGCTTTTCCGCCAGGAACATAAACGCCAACCCTATGAAGTGGTGTCACTTTTTGGCCTAACATGGTTCCTGTTGGTTTACTGTCAAACCAGCTGTATTGTTTTTGTTTTTCGTGATATACACGGATATTTTCTTTTGCCTTACGAATGATTTCAATCAAAGACGGATCTACCAAACTGTAAGCCTCCTTGATTTCTTCCTCCGTCACAACAATGGTTTTGGCTGAAATGTCTGCACCATCAAACTTCTTTGTAAATGCAAACACCGCCTTGTCTCTGTTTTCACGAACGTCCTCTAAAATAGCCGCAACTCGTTTCTCATATTCCGGATACTGGTTTGGGCTTCTTTTTAACAAATCTTCTAATAGATTCTTTTTTGTATTTTCATCAAGTCTCTGTATTCTCATCTCTATGCCTCCTGTAAGAGTGCCCGAAGTTTTGTAAGAAGGTCTTTAATACGTTCATTCTCCAATCTCATACTCACGGGATTCACTATCATGCGAGCCGAAAGCGGACACACTTCTTCCAACACATCTAAGTTATTTTCTCTTAATGTAGAACCGGTTTCCACGATATCCACAATCACTTCTGATAGACCAACCAATGGAGCCAGTTCTATAGAACCGTTTAATTTAATAATCTCCACAGTCTGATGCTTTTTATTGTAGAAATAATCCTTTGCAATATTTGGATATTTGGTGGCAACCCGAATCAATTCCCGATGCTTTAACAATTCCTTGGCAGACTTGGGACCACATACGCACATACGACATTTTCCAAACTGGAGGTCAAGCACTTCATGTACTTTTCTGCCTTCTTCCATAATGGTATCTTTTCCAACCACACCAATATCAGCAGCCCCATATTCCACATATGTAGGTACATCCGGACCTTTTGCTAAGAAAAACTTCAACTTCAACTCTTCATTTACAAAAATCAGTTTTCTTGAATTCTTATCTTTCATTTCCTGGCAGGTGATGCCGAGTTCTTCCAGTAAATCTAATGTTTTCTGTGCGAGACGCCCCTTTGTCAATGCAAATGTTAAGTATCTCATACATATTCCCCCTACCTATTTTATCTTTTTTGTAACAGTTTTTACTTTTCCCGTCAGTAAATTGATCATTTCTATTTCATTATTACTCTTTAAGTACATCATACTGATGCACATATTCTGTTTTGCATAAGCAACATAGGATTCCACATCATGAGACGTACTCTTTTTTGCGAGTTCCGTCTGTTTTCCATTCTTACGAAAATCTTTTGCAAGAGAAACAGCTTCACTATGTCTTTCCTCATCATATAAAATGTATGTCGTCTTATACTCACATGGAATCTCTACTTTTTGTCTTGCAAAAGCACTCATAAGTTCATCCACAACTATTACAAATCCCACGGATGGAGATGCTTTCCCAAATTTTTCAAGAAGGGTATCGTAGCGCCCTCCTTTTACAATGGCATCCCCGGTTCCATAGGTATAACCACGGAAAATAATTCCCGTGTAATAACCATATGTCCCATGCATGCTAAAGTCAAAGGTTACATACTTGTCCACCTCATAGGAAACCAAGATTTCATAAATGCTTTCCAAACGTTTTACAGCTTCCAAAGTTTCGGAATTCAAAGCTATTTTCCGTGCCTCTTTCAAAACTTCCGGACCGCCAATCAAATCCGGAAGAATCTGAAAAGCAGTTTTTACAGTAGTTTTTGATTGCTTATTTTCCAATAGTTCATCCACGCCAAAAGAATTTCGATTGGCAATGAACTCACGCAACCGAAGTTCATCTGCTTCCTCTAATTTTGTTTCTTTGATAAGTCCTTCAAAGAAATCTACATTCCCTATATGTATTTGAAAATCATGAAGCCCCACTTCTTTTAAGCTTTCTACTGCCATGGCTATCATTTCAGCATCTGCATGGGTATCATCCACACCGATAAGTTCTGCGCCAAGCTGGGTATTTTCACGAAGTCTGCCCAAATAATTAGAATGATTAATAAAGGTATTCCCCTTATAACACAATCGAATCGGCATGTCTTCTGATTCATAGATGGTAGTTGCAACTCTGGCGATAGACGGTGTAATATCCGGTCTAAGCACCAAGGTGTTTCCCTCTTTATCAAAAAATTTATATAAATCTTTGGAAGGAATGGTCCCCACTTCTTTTCCAAATACATCAAAATATTCAAACATAGGTGTCTGTATGTCTTGATAACCATACAAGTGCAACACCTTCTGTAACTTTTCTTCGATTAATAGTTTTTTCTTATATTCAATTCCATAGATGTCTCTCACACCTTCCGGCGTATGCATTTGTTGTCTCATATACTCCTCCTGTTACTCCCTAAGTTCCAAATCTTTTTGTATTGCATCTAAATATGGTACCATACAACCATTTTTTAGCTGCAGAAAAAAATTGGGATTCAGTTCCTCATAGCGAAAACTTTTTCTTCCACCACTTTGTCCTCTCTCCCAGAATGTTTTTATTTCCTGGAATGTCATATAGTATAATTCATTTCTAGCACTAAAGTAAATAAGAAAAAAAGAAATTCCACCTTGTTTTTCAAAGGCTTCCATAAAATCCACCTGATGTTCATGTATATTCTGTAGTGGAAAAGTGTCCGTATGACATTCCTTGGCGTCAAAACACACCGGAATCCCCTGGACTGCGCCTATATAGTCTACTGTACTCTTTTGTTCAAAATATGCAAGTGTAATATGTCTGTGTTCTTTATCGATGCGTACCGGTGTAATCGGAGTTGGTATCTTTTGAATAAGAGCCAATCCTTGTTCCTGATAGCGTTCATTGGTACGGTTGATAAATTCTTCCAGGGTATATCCTCGAAGTCCACGCGAATTCCATGTTCCCATAATTTCTATCCTTTGTTATTCTTTTCTTCTTTCACAATCTTTTCAAACAATTCTGGAAGAGGTGCTATAAACTGCTTCAAACTAATGTTTTTAAAATCCCCGAAAAGTTCCGGTAATTCTAATCGATATGCATGTAGTAGTTGACTTTCCAGTCCATATTCTTGTTTGTAACTATCGTTCAGTTTTCGATTTCCATATTTGTAGTCACCTATAATCCAATGATTTACCGATGCCAAATGTGCGCGAATCTGATGAGTTCTTCCTGTAATCAAATGTACCTCCAATAAAGTACATTTGCCGTTGGTCCAAAGTGGTTCGTACTCTGTTTCAATGGGAAGACTGTTTTTGATTTCCCTTGAAGAAATCTTTACTCTATTCATTCCTTCGTCTTTAAACAAATAACCTTTGATATATTGCTTCTCTTTTACTTCTCCGGCAACGAGACAACGATAAAATTTTCTCATGGAACGTTCTTTAAAAAGTTCCCCCATTTTTTGCAGTCCCAAAAGGCTCTTTCCAGCTACCACAAGTCCGCTTGTATTTCTGTCCAAACGGTTACAGATGGAAGGCTTAAACTTCCGAAGTGCTTCCTCCGTCAATTGACCGGAATCCAAAAGATATGTGATGATATGTTCTACCAAAGACTCATCCTTGGCATCTGCTTTTTGAGAGAGCATTCCTACCGGCTTGTTGATGAGAAGAATGTTGTCGTCCTCATAAATCACATCTAACCTTTGTTTTGTCTTTTGTACTGTCACTTTTGAAAATTTTTCAATGGTTTCATCTGCCAAAAAAAACTTAATCTGATCTCCTACTTCCAGTTTTTCATTTCCGGTAGCTTTCTTCCCATTTAATACAATATTCTTCTTGCGAAGCATCTTGTATATAAAACTTTTCGGTGCTTCATTCAGATATTTGGCGATGAGTTTATCGAAGCGCTGCCCCGCTTCATTTGGTGTTACAATAATTTCTTGCATCCTGCCCCCACTATAACGAAATATTCAAAATAATCTGCTGAATTTTTGCTTCCTTCTTCTTTGTGTCATTCCCTGTCCTAGCAGCAAGGCTGTTCATCTCCTCTGCACGTGTGACAAAAGCATTATAATTTTCAAAAAGTTTCACAGATACATCGGTAAACTGATTTGCATATAGAATCTGTTTTAGATGCTTTGTTGCAAACGCAGTATCCGTTTTTTTATTTGAAGCATATCCACAAATGGTATTGCCAGAGATTAGGATACAATCCACCGGCATAATATACTTTTCACTGGTAAATACCAAATCATAGGCAGCGGTAAGTTCTGATGTTTTTCCTCTGATTTCTTGCGCCTTCGCTTCTTCAATAGAATGATGGGGAAATATCATAATCGCTTCTACCAAGGATTTTGACGCCGGAAGACATCCCAGTACGGCTACCAGTGTAAGTAAATTAAGTCTGGTATTAGTCTG
>JAZQBW010000009.1:0-7273 GCA_045545895.1 Faecalimonas sp. | reverse complement strand
ATTATTGAGCCTACTAGTGGAAATACCGGGATTGGATTAGCATCAGTTGCCGTTGTGAAAGGCTATAAAGCTATTTTGACACTGCCGGAGACTATGAGCATGGAACGGAGAAATCTGCTCACTGCATATGGGGCGGAACTGGTTTTGACAGAAGGTGCAAAAGGTATGCAAGGGGCCATCGAAAAAGCGGAAGAATTGGAGAGGACCATCCCGGGGGCTGTGATTTTGGGGCAGTTTGTCAATCCAGCCAATGCTATGGCACATAAGAAATACACAGGGCCTGAGATTTGGGAACAGACAGACGGCAAGGTGGATATTTTTGTGGCAGGGGTTGGTACAGGCGGCACCTTGACGGGAATTGGAGAATATTTGAAAGAAAAGAATCCTTACGTGAAGGTGGTTGCTGTAGAACCGGCCGGCAGTCCGATTTTGTCAGAAGGAAAGGCCGGAAAGCACGACTTGCAGGGAATCGGTGCTGGATTTATTCCGGAAATTTTAAATACCCAAATTTATGATGAGGTAATTGCAGTTACGGATGAGGATGCATATGATGAAAGCAGAAGGTTTGCAAGAAGTGAGGGGCTCCTCGTTGGAATCTCTTCCGGAGCTGCCCTAAAGGCTGCCACAGTGGTGGCTAATAGACCGGAAAACAAAGGAAAGCAGATTGTGGTATTGCTGCCTGATTCGGGGGACAGGTATTTGTCTACTCCGTTATTTCAAGAAATGGATTAGAAAGGATTGACTACTATGAATTATACAACGCGAGACACTATTTTAAGTACAGCAAAAACACTGGCTGAGAATTACGAAAAACAGGATATTATGGACACTTCTTTGAAGGTGAATCTGCCAGACAGACAGGTGATTTACAGTATCCTTGAGGATCTTCATAAGATTAGTTTTCCGGGATATTTCGGCACAGAAAAATATTTGTCAGGAGAAGCATTTGCCGAGGGCGTTTTGGTTTCTTTATACGAGAAATTGAGAGGGCAGATGAAGATTACCCTTATTGGTAAAGTAGACGAAGAAGTTCGCAAGGAGCGTGCTGAAGAACTTACAGTTGCATTTATGGAGAAGATTCCGGAAGTGCAGGAACTTTTGATGAAGGATGTGGAGGCTCAGCTTGCAGGTGACCCAGCGGCTAGTAGTAAGGATGAAGTGATTCTGGCATATCCGGGGCTTTATGCAATTTTTGTGTATCGCTATGCCCATATTTTGTATCAGCTTAATGTGCCGCTATTACCACGTATCATGAGTGAATATGCTCATGGACAGACGGGAATCGATATTAACCCGGGGGCAACCATTGGAGAGTATTTCTTTATCGATCATGGAACAGGTATCGTTATTGGAGAGACAGCAATTATTGGTGACGGAGTGAAGATTTATCAAGGTGTAACCATCGGTGCACTGTCAACACGGAAAGGTCAGGCACTCTCTGGAGTGAAACGTCATCCGACCATTGAAGATAATGTAATTATCTATGCAAATGCTACTATTTTAGGTGGCAATACGGTTGTGGGAAGAAACGCGACGGTGGCCGGTAATACATTTGTGACAGAGTCTATTCCTGCAGATGCCAAGGTAAGTGCTATGATGCCGGAACTTAAGGTGAAAATGTGTGGCATGTGCGAAGGAAAGTAGTTGTGAAAAAGGATTATTTCGTGAGGTACCTAATAGATGAAGAAGACACAGATTAGAAATTCGTTATTACTGCTACTGACAGCCACTATTTGGGGGACTGCCTTTGTGGCTCAGAGTGTGGGAATGGAATATGTGGAAGCATTTACATTTACATTTGCACGCAGTATTGTGGGTGGAATTGTGCTGATTCCCTGTATTTGGTTTTTAAGATGGCTGAAGAAACGAGAGAAGAAGACATCATGTGACGTAATGTGTGCCAAGAGGCCACTCGTAACAAAGGTAGAATGGATTGGCGGGATTTGCTGTGGCCTGGCACTTTGCGCGGCCAGCAATTTTCAACAAATCGGAATCGCATATACGACTGTTGGGAAAGCCGGTTTTATCACAGCACTCTATGTAGTAATCGTTCCAATCATGGGGTTGTTTTTTAAGAAACGAGTATCCTTTGTTGTATGGATATGTGTTGTACTTTCTGTAATTGGATTGTATTTACTCTGTATGACAGAAGGTTCCCTTACATTGGCATATGGGGATCTGCTTGTGCTCATATGTGCAGTTTTATTTTCGGTGCACATCATGGTAATTGACCATTTTTCACCGCAGGGTGATGGGGTGGTTATGTCCTGTATTCAGTTTTTCGTGTGTGGAATTGTTTCCGGAATTATCATGCTGTTTGTGGAAACACCATCTTTAGAAAATATCATGGCGGCAGCAATGCCGATTTTATATGCTGGAGTGCTTTCCAGTGGTGTGGCATACACTCTTCAGATTGTGGGCCAGAAGGATATGAATCCCACCGTTGCGTCGCTGATTTTGTGTTTGGAATCGGTGGTTTCTGCATTGGCAGGATGGCTGATTTTGCATGAGGCATTGACGGTGAGGGAACTGCTGGGATGCGTGTTAATGTTTGTTGCCATTGTGCTTGCACAGGTGCCGATGCCAGAGAGGAAGAAGTAAAACTTTTTGAATTAGAGATATGAATGGGTTGTGATACTAACGAAAAAACTCGTAAGTGTCACAACCCATTGCTTTTACACTTTAAATATGTTGATTAAAATATTCCTGTGTTACCTTCAATTGTTTCTTCAGAATTTCCTTCCACATCCGGGTATGTATCTCGCCAGAACCTTTTGACACTTTGGTCATGCGGATACTACCATCTTCGTCTACTTTTCGATAAAAGTAGTGGTCCGTGTTTTTGTACAATTCCCAACCATCCCGTTCACAAAAACGTTTTAGTTCTTTCCATCTTGGCATAAAATGCTCTCTCCGATTGTTTTAGGGTTATCTGTAATGAGCGCTTTAAAGATGTAAGGTATGTGTCCTTTGCGGTTTGGACTACGAGAATAGAATGCGTAATTATTATAGTACTCTGTGGAATAATCTAAGATGGCTTTTCCCAAAGACCATCTTGCTGTGGCTTCGTCAGTACCATTTTCAATTAAATCGATTTCATTTAGAGATAAAGTAATAGAACCATCTTCTTCCACAAATTTCAGTGCAGTAAATTGATAGCCACTTAAAATCTCTGCCATAGTGTCCAGATTTGAAAACCACATCCTATCTCGTGTGCGTTTAATAAATTTTGGTTTGTCATGAATGACACTATCACAAACAGCACTCCATTCTTTTCTTACATCGGTAGCTTTTTCCATTAACATATCTATCATCTCCTTTGTATACCTCCATTATAAATATAAAGTGTACAGAATGTCAATAACGTACAGAATGTAAAAAGTGTACACTTTAAATTATATGTAGAGGTCATATAAAATATTCATTTATGAGATGTTTGGTATACACGGATAGTTTGATGCTTTGGAAATTCTGAATTACGAATTTGAATTAGAAATGAAATAGATTTCATACAACATATTATCTGTGTAGATTTCAATATAATACGCTTGGCACGGCAGGTCAAGCGTATTTTTAAAAGTGATAAATTATGTTTTATCGAATCATTACTTGCCAATTTGATGAAATCGAATACAAGGAGGGAAAATGAGAAAAAAGTATTGCGTAGCTCAGGTGAAGGTAAGCTGTGAAATGGGGGCGAGGTATATGACATTCGAAGAATTGTTAAATGAAGAAAAAGAGGAAGAGCGTTTAGAAATCGCAGAGAGAATGTTGGAAAGAAACATGTCACTGGAAGACATTATTGCTTGCACTAGGTTGACAGAAGAACAAATACGTGGAATTGCAAAGGTAACCAAAGCAGAATAATTTATAGCCGTTCTTGTGGATTGCGAATATATTATTATAAAAGCACAGAAAGGAATCACATGGTAACTTTCTTCCCAAACAATCCAATTACCCATATTTCAAATGGGACAATAGAAAATATAACTACAGAAAATAATGCGAGTTTTGTGACGATTTCCTATATGGAACGAATAAACAACAGGGATGTTCCACGAACAGCAAGGCTTGCTGTTGGGAGAAATACTACAGTGTTAGACGAGAATGGTAATTTTGTACCGGCAAGTACACTTGCAACCGGAATGATAGTCAATGCAGTTGTTTCTTCTGCTATGACAAGAAGCATTCCACCACAGACAGCAGCTTATTTGGTTCGAATTGTTAGTAGGCCGATGACTGACAATGTGGTAACTGGCAGAATTTTAGAGGTGGATAGACAAAACAGGAGCTTTACGGCAGCAGGGGATAGAAATATATCTTCTGTTATAAGATTCAATGTGCCGGAGAATGCGGCTATTTTTGGCAGAAATGGAAGACGAATCAATTTTTCCGGATTAATGCCGGGCATGAGAGTACGAGTAAGGCATGCCTCTTTTATGACTGCCAGCATTCCGCCGCAGACGACAGCATTTGAGGTTCGAGTTTTATAATAAACAATTTTTTGTGAGGTGTGGATAACTTTCGGGGTTATCCACACCTTATGCACAAAATATTCAGACTTATCCACATATAAAGTCTTGTACCACGCAAAACAAAAATGTTAAACTATTACATATCGAAGAGACACAAATCCCCTCGGATTTTCAAAGTGTCACGCGTTTATGGAACGCATCTGATTTTCAAGACAGATCAGTCGATGGATTTCAAAATATGAGAAAAAACTTGACACCCTATTAGATAGGGAATACTATTATTGTGAAAGGAAAAGTGGATGACAAAAACATTTATTCAAACTTTTGAGTTTGAGAAAAATTGGGAGCAATTAGGATTCAAGGATGAAGACTTACGAAGATTAGAATTGGAGATATTAAAAAATCCTCGGGTTGGATCTGTTGTAAGAGGTACAGGGAAATTGCGAAAAATGAGATTTGCCTTTGCAAACGGAGGAAAAAGGGGAAGTGTACGTGTGTGTTACGTGGATTTTGTTGTGCAGGAAACAATTTATTTAATTACTGTATATCCTAAGAGTGAGAAAGACAATCTCTCAAAAGTGGAACGTAATGAAATTAAAAAAATGATTAGATTACTAGAAATGAGTTTTTAATAACAGGGAGGTATCTTATGAGCAGTGTATATGAAAGTATCATGAAAGGGCTCAATGAAGCTGTTGAAGATGCAAAAGGTTCAGAGTCACGACTGAAGAAAAGGGTTGTTACAATTGTTCCGGTAAAGGAATATAATGCAAAAGAAGTACAAAATATCCGCAAATCGACAGGTTTTTCGCAGAAACTTTTTGCAAGTTATATGGGCGTATCTGCTAAGACAGTTGAAGCATGGGAAGCGGGTACAAATCGTCCTTCCGGAACAGCTAGCCGGATTTTAAGTATGATGGAAATGAATACGGATTTGATAATACAATTTCCGTTTGTTAAGATGACGAATAAATAATTAAAAATATAGAAGAGAATTTTAAAGAAATGAAACTAATCCAAACCCTGAGAGATAGCCTCGTGGCATCCGCAGAAGAAAAATACAAACAATTCCACCAATCACTTGTGCCGGGACTCACCAACATGCTAGGCGTCCGTATGCCCAAAATTCGTGAACTTGCAAAATGGGCAGCAAAGCAGAATTGGCAGGCAGAGTGGGAGGAACTATCCAATAACTGTTACGAAGAACTAATGATAAAAGGCCTCTTAATCGGATATGGGAAGTTGACTAGGGAAGAACAAGCCGATTATTTAAAAAAATATGTACCACTTATCAACAATTGGGGTATCTGTGACTGCTGTTGCAGCACATGGAAATTCATGAAGAAAGATCAGGCGTACTGGTTCACATTTTTGGATCCATATTTGAAAAGTGAGAACGAATTTGAAGTGCGATTTGCAGTGGTATCGCTCTTAGACCACTTTATCAACGATACCTATCTGGAACGATTGCTTCAGGTTTTTGAGAAAGTGAAACATGAAGGCTATTATGTGAAAATGGCAGTTGCGTGGGCGGTTTCTATCTGTTATATCAAGTATCCAAAGGAGACGGTGGAAGATTTAAAGAAAAATACCCTCGATGATTTTACACATAATAAAGCAATCCAGAAAATTCGGGAGTCTTATCGAGTTTCAGAGGAAGAAAAAGAAAATTTATTGTGTTTGAAGAGATAGTTAGAAATATTGTTTGTGTTTGTACAACTTTGTTAGGAACATGATTTAGAGAAGAAATTTGGATGGAGGAGTCTGAATTTCTTTTTTGTCATATACACAAATTTGGATTTAGCGACTTCATGAACGGACGAAGAAATCAATATATAACCCTCACTACATTGCTTCACTCCCTTTGACTAGTTCACGTATCCGTAAGCGTCTAAGATGTTCGTTGAAGAGCAACTCTCATCTTACACACTAACGGCTACGGAACGGATTCTCCGGTCGTTACATTTAACTTCCGCTCAGGTTATATATTAATTTCTTCTGTCTGTTGATGAATTCTGCACTTAGATATAGCGTGTAGTTTTTTAATATTTCATCTAGATATCTCAGAAATTTCAAAATTATCTGCCAAAATTTAGGGGGTTAGCATGAATTGAAAAATCACAGCATCTAAATCCATACAATATAACAGATATATATGCCGAAAATTCTTAATTGTGCTGCATGAGTTTGAACAATAGCATATAGAATAGGTCAAAATAGTCTTTCTATACGCTAGAATCTCATAATTTGCTTGATTGAAATAAGTTTGCGGCATATATAATTGCTAGAAATCAGAAATCTATATGCTCCAAATTGAATATTTAATAATCAAGGGTTGATTTTATCAGATAAAACTCTCAAAAATTGGAAAACTAGCCACTGGACTATTGAGATTTAAGTTTGACTATACGTGTAAGGTTTTTCAATATTCAGAAAGAGTCACTTGCTATGGGAAGTCGAGGTAAGTGGAGCGTTCCGAAGATACTTGCCGAAGATGTTAGACTGTGAGATAGGAGCCTCTCACGGCGACTCTCTCAGAGGCTTACATATTCGTGCAAGAGCTAAGGTAGAGCGAAGCGAAAATAAAACCACAAAAAATAAATATGCCACGAGACCCCAAAATCCCGTGGCATTCTCATATCTTTTATTTTTCTTCAGTCTCAATCGCATCAAAACAACGCTCCAGATAAATCATCTGCGACACCGCAATAATTACCCCACGAAGCATCATCTTCAAATCAGAATTTGTCACACCCACCTTTTCCACTTCATCGCGCACGCCAAAGGTGTAAAACAAC
>JAZQBW010000008.1:0-2665 GCA_045545895.1 Faecalimonas sp. | reverse complement strand
GCGATGGAAGGCAACAAGTCAGAGATTGGTCTGCCGAGAAGAAGCGATGGATATGAAATCTGTGAATATTTGAATAAAATGTGTGAACCTTATGGAACAAGAGTTCTACGTGAAGAAGACGGTATTCTTAGAGTAGAGTGGGAAGAAAAGTAAAAGTGGAGGAGTGAATATATGAATATACATAAAATTGCAGTGATAGCCGGAGATGGAATTGGGCCGGAGGTTATAGATGAAGGAATTAAGGTATTAAAAGAAGTGGCAAGATTGGATGGGGGATTCGATTTCGAATTCACCTATTTCCCTTGGGGATGCGAGTATTACAAAGAGACAGGACGCATGATGGCAGAGGATGGTATGCAGCAGTTGGAGAAATTCGATGCCATTTTCCTTGGAGCGGTTGGTGCACCAGGTGTTCCGGACCATATATCTCTCTGGGACCTGCTTTTAATTATTCGTAAAGGATTTGACCAGTATGTAAATCTCAGACCGGTCAAACTGATTAAAGGCGCCCCATGTCCTTTGAAAGATGTGAAACAGGAAGATGTAGATATGCTATTTATTCGTGAAAATAGCGAGGGTGAATATGCAGGTAGTGGAAGCTGGCTTTACAAGGGAAAGCCAAACGAAGTAGTTATTCAGGATGGAGTGTTCTCAAGACATGGATGCGAGAGAATTATTCGTTATGCCTATGAGACAGCGAAAGCACAGAATAAGACACTTACAAGCATCAGTAAAGGAAATGCGCTCAACTATTCTATGGTATTTTGGGATCAGATTTTTGCAGAAGTGGGAAAAGAATATCCTGAAGTTGAAACGCATTCGTACTTGGTTGATGCGGCAAGTATGTTTATGATCAAAGATCCAAAACGTTTCGAAGTGGTTGTAACATCTAACTTGTTTGGTGATATTCTTACAGACCTAGGGGCTGCTATCGCAGGTGGCATGGGACTGGCAGCCGGAGCGAATCTCAATCCGGAACGCAAATTTCCATCTATGTTTGAACCAATTCATGGCTCTGCACCGGATATCGCTGGATTAGGAAAAGCAAATCCGCTTGCAACTGTATGGTCAGCAAGCCAGATGCTGGACTTCTTTGGATATACTAACTGGGGTGCAAAATTGATTGAATGTATTGAGGAAGTATTGGTAGAGGAAAAAGTATTAACACCGGACCTTGGAGGTACTTCAACGACATCAGAAGTTGGTGACGAGATTATTAAGAAACTTACTGAACTTTCTTAGTTTGGTGTTGGAATGATACAAAGGGGAATGAAGATGGCGGCTACATATAAAGAATGCAATTTGGGGACACACAGAACCTATGAGGAGGTATTCAACTCTTTTTTGCCGAATCGACAGGATTTTTATCAATATCCGGAAAAATATGATATGGAGCCGTTCTGCATTTTCGGTAATCTGTATTATGTGGGTAACAAAAAGGTATGTATGCATTTGATTGATACTGGAGCAGGATTGATTCTCTTCGACACTGGCTATTCACACAATTATAATTCTTTGATTGCATCAATCCAGAAGCTTGGTTTTTGCCCGGAAGATATTAAATATGTCATTCATTCACATGGACATTTTGACCATTTTGGTGGAGGAGACAGACTTCGTGATGCTTATGGAGCCAAGATATTTATGAGTGCAGTCGATACGAAACTCTTGGAAGAGATGCCGGAGAGGGCGCTTATGTATTTGTCGCCCAATCCGAATGATGAAATCTGCTGGCCGGATGTAAAAATCAACGACGGAGATGTGATTGAACTGGGCAATACTAAGATCCGTGCTGTGCTTGCGCCAGGACATACATTGGGAACCATGGCATTTTTCTTTGATGTAACAGATGGTGTAAAAGTATATCGCGCTGGTTATTTTGGCGGAGTAGGATTTATCACTATTTATAAAGAGTTTTGTAGGAAATATTGTTTGCCGGAAAACAAGTGTGGACTATTGAAAAAAACAATCGAGAAACTTTTAATAGAAGAAGTTGATATTGTTATTGGAAATCACCCGAACCAGAATTGTACAGTGGAAAAAAGAGAGTATATGATAGAACATCCAAATCAGAATCCATTTATTAACAAAGAGTCTTGGAAGATATTACTGAAGTGTTTAAATGAAAGCAGATTGGATTTTGAGGCTAAGGGATATTAAGGGAGGGAAATTGTATGAGTTATGAATTATCAAAAGATATTTTAAAGTATTTAAAGGATTCAGAAGAAGAAACTATTAAATTAATTGAAACATTATGCGGAATTCCGGCACCGTCTCATCATGAAGAGAGACGTGCGGAGTTTGTGAAAAACTGGTTGACAGATAATGGGGCAAAGGGTGTCTACATTGATGAGGCGCTCAATGTGTTGTATCCGGTAGGCTGTGAAGGAAGAGAAGACATTGTGGTATTTCTTGCTCACACAGACACTGTTTTCCCGGACATGGAGCCAATGCCATTTGTAAATGATGGAGAATATTTGCATTCACCGGGGGTCGGTGATGATACCGCAAGTTTGGCAGTGTTGATGATGATTGCAAAATATGTCGCACAGAATGATTTAAAGCCAACAAGAGGAATCTTGTTTGTTGCAAATTCCTGTGAGGAAGGGCTTGGAAATCTAAAGGGAACCAAACAGTTTATGGCAGATTATGAAGGAAGAATTGC
>JAZQBW010000007.1:0-49014 GCA_045545895.1 Faecalimonas sp. | reverse complement strand
GTTATGTCTGAAACTACAGTAGAAAAACCAAAAAAGAAAAGCTGGTTCAAAGGTCTTAAGGCTGAGTTTAAGAAAATTATCTGGCCAGATAAAAAAACACTTGCAAAGCAAACAGTTGCAGTAACAGCATTTTCAATTCTTTTAGGAGCAATCATCGCAATCGTTGATGCATTAATCCAATACGGAATTGATTTTCTTGTACAATAGTAGATAGCAACAGTAGTTTATGAAAGGTGATTTTATGTCAGAAGCAAAATGGTATGTAGTTCATACTTATTCAGGGTATGAAAACAAAGTAAAAGCAAACATTGATAAGACAATTGAAAACAGACACCTTGAAGATCAAATCTTAGAAGTAAGAGTTCCAATGCAAGAAGTGGTAGAACTCAAGAATGGGACTCAGAAAGCGTCTCTCAAGAAGATGTTCCCGGGCTATGTGATGCTTCATATGATTATGAATGACGACACATGGTATGTTGTTAGAAACACAAGAGGGGTAACAGGTTTCGTTGGTCCTGGTTCAAAGCCGGTGCCGCTTACTGAAGCGGAGATTGAAGCTTTGGGAATCATGGATGCAGGCGTTGTTGTAGGTTACGAGGTTGGAGAAACTATCGTAGTTACTTCAGGAGCATGGAAAGATACCGTAGGTATGGTAAAAGAAGTAAATGCTCAAAAACAAAGTTTGACAATCAATGTTGAGCTGTTTGGTCGTGAAACACCAGTAGAAATAAGTTTCGCAGAAGTGAAAAAAATGTAACAAGTAAAAGTGGGAGGGAAATCCCCGTAAATACCACAAGGAGGTACTCAAAATGGCAAAAAAAGTTACAGGTTATATCAAATTACAAATTCCAGCTGGAAAGGCTACTCCAGCACCACCGGTAGGTCCTGCACTTGGACAACACGGTGTAAACATCGTTGAATTTACAAAACAATTCAATGCTAAAACTGCAGATCAAGATGGTATGATCATCCCTGTAGTTATCACAGTTTACAATGACAGAAGCTTCAGCTTCATTACAAAGACACCACCGGCAGCAGTTTTGATTAAGAAAGCTTGCAACCTTAAATCAGGTTCAGGTGTTCCTAACAAAACAAAAGTTGCTACTATTACAAAAGCTCAATTAGAAGAAATTGCTAAGCTTAAAATGCCAGACTTAAACGCTGCATCAGTCGAAGCTGCAATGAGCATGATCGCAGGGACATGCCGTTCTATGGGTGTTAAAGTAGAAGAATAATTGTAAACATGTAAATGTGGGAGGGCTCGCTCCCGATATTACCACTAGGAGGTTATTGAATATGAAAAGAGGAAAAAAATATTTAGAAGCTGCTAAACAAATCGAAAGAGGAAATCTTTACGATAAAGCAGAAGCAATCGCATTAGTTAAAAAATGTGCAGTTGCAAAATTCGATGAAACAATTGAGGCTCACATCAGAACAGGTTGTGATGGTCGTCATGCAGATCAACAAATCCGTGGTGCAGTTGTATTGCCACACGGAACTGGTAAAACAGTTCGTATCTTAGTATTTGCAAAAGATGCAAAAGCTCAAGAAGCTATTGATGCTGGTGCAGATTTCGTAGGTGCAGAAGAACTGATTCCAAAGATCCAAAACGAAGGATGGTTTGATTATGACGTAGTTGTTGCCACACCAAACATGATGGGTGTTGTTGGTCGTCTTGGTCGTGTACTTGGACCAAAGGGATTAATGCCAAACCCAAAAGCTGGTACAGTAACAATGGATATCGCAAAAGCAATCGCTGAAATCAAAGCTGGTAAAATCGAATACAGATTAGACAAAACAAACATTATCCACGTGCCAGTTGGAAAAGCTTCTTTCACAGAAGAACAATTAGCGGACAACTTCCAAACGCTTATCGATGCAATCAACAAAGCGAAACCAGCAGCTGTAAAGGGTCAGTTCTTAAAGAGCGTAACTCTTACATCTACAATGGGACCTGGTGTTAAGATTAATCCAGCAAAATTGTCGTAAAATGACGCGTAGCGTCAACGAAGGAAGACCGAAGGTTTTCTAGAGTCTGCTGTAAAAGTTTTTAAAAAAGTAGATTGACATCAAATAAATACATTGCTATAATAGCAAAGGAATTAACTGCCGAAGACAGTAGGTGCCGTAAGGCATAAGGTTTTAAACGCCTACCGAGGAAGATTGAAATTCATTAACATGAGTTTACAAAGCCTCTATGTCTGCAGATATAGAGGTTTTTTTAATCGGCGGTGCCAATTTAAAATAATATAAGGAGGTGCACCATTCGTGGCAAAAGTTGAATTAAAACAACCAATCGTTGCAGCAATCGCTGAAGACGTAAAGGACGCACAATCAGTTGTATTAGTTGATTACCGTGGTTTAACTGTTGAACAAGATACAGAATTACGTAAGCAATTAAGAGAAGCTGGTATCATCTACAAGGTTTGCAAAAACACAATGATGAAAAGAGCGTTCGAAGGAACAGAATTTGAAGGTCTTGCTCCATACTTGGAAGGACCAAGTGCTATGGCGGTATCAAAAGATGACGCTACAGCACCAGCTAGAATCATTTGCAAATTTGCAAAGACAGCTGACAAATTAGAAGTTAAAGCAGGTGTTGTTGAAGGTAAAGTATACGATATGGCTGGTGTTCAGGCATTATCAGCAATCCCTTCAAGAGAAGAATTACTTTCAAAATTACTTGGAAGTATCCAATCACCAATTGCAAACTTTGCTCGTGTTATTAAGCAAATCGCTGAAAACGGCGGCGCAGTAGCAGAAGAAACAACAGAAGCTCCAGCAGCAGAAGTTGTAGAAGCAGAAGCTCCAGCAGCAGAAGCTGTAGAAGCTCCAGCAGAAGAAGCAACAGAAACAGTTGCAGAATAATTTAGAAACTTAGGGAAGTATCCCACGAATTAAAAAAGAAATTTTACGGAGGTAAATTAAAATGGCAAAATTAACAGTAGCTGAAATGATCGAAGCGATCAAAGAATTATCAGTATTAGAATTAAACGATTTAGTAAAAGCATGTGAAGAAGAGTTTGGTGTATCTGCAGCAGCAGGTGTTGTAGTTGCAGCAGCAGGTGCTGGCGAAGCAGCAGCAGCTGAAGAAAAAGATGAATTTGATGTAGTATTAACATCAGCAGGTGCTTCAAAAGTTAAAGTAATCAAAGTTGTTCGTGAAATCACAGGACTTGGATTAAAAGAAGCTAAAGAAGTAGTTGACGGAGCTCCAAAGACAATTAAAGAAGCTGTTTCTAAAGCAGAAGCTGAAGACATCAAAGCTAAGTTAGAAGCTGAAGGTGCTGCAGTAGAATTAAAATAATTGAAGCTAACGAATAGTGCAAAGGACCGTGTTGTATAACACGGTCCTTTTTTTGAAACTTTTTGAAAAAAATGAAAAAGAATGTTGACACCCCTTGAATTTTGTGGTACATTCTAAGTTGCACTATTGTGCAGAAGTGCGCGCAAAGAACAGTGCAAAACAATATTTGGAACTTAGGATTTCGCACTTTTTAGTGCAAAAAGCCCCAAAAAACAAATGCGAGGAGTGAAACGTCAATGGAGAAAAACAGAATTCGTCCTATTAAAAGCGGAAAAAGTTCACGTATGAGTTATTCGAGACAAAAAGAAGTTCTTCAGATGCCGAACTTAATCGAAGTGCAAAAGGATTCGTATCAATGGTTCCTTGATGCCGGATTAAAAGAAGTATTTGCGGATATTTCGCCGATTTCTGACTACAGTGGACATTTGAGCTTGGAGTTTGTGGATTTTACGTTATGCGAAGATGATGTAAAGTATACAATCGAAGAATGTAAGGAGCGAGATGCAACATATGCAGCACCTTTAAAAGTAAAGGTAAGACTCTATAATAAAGAAACAGATGAAATTAACGAACACGAGATTTTTATGGGAGACCTCCCATTGATGACAGCAACCGGTACGTTTGTAATCAATGGTGCAGAACGTGTTATCGTTAGCCAGTTGGTTCGTTCTCCTGGAATTTATTATGCAATCGGACATGATAAGATTGGTAAGGAATTATATTCATCTACAGTTATCCCGAATCGTGGTGCATGGTTAGAGTATGAAACAGATTCTAATGATGTATTTTGGGTACGTGTAGATAGAACAAGAAAAGTGCCTATTACAGTGCTTATTCGTGCACTTGGAGTGGGAACAAACCCAGAGATTATAGAAATGTTTGGTGAAGAGCCAAAGATTTTAGCGAGTTTTGGAAAAGACGTTGCTGAGAATTATCAGGAAGGTCTGTTGGAGTTATACAAAAAGATTCGTCCGGGCGAACCTCTTGCAGTAGATAGTGCAGAGAGTTTGATTACGGCAATGTTCTTTGATGCAAGACGTTATGACCTTGCAAAGGTTGGACGTTACAAATTTAATAAGAAATTAGCGCTTCAAAACCGTATTACAGGACAAGTATTGGCAGAGGATGTTGTAAGTGTCATTACCGGTGAAGTCATTGCAGAAAAAGGCGAAAAGTTAACGAGAGAAAAGGCATCTGCTATTCAGAATGCAGCAGTTCCATATGTATGGATTGATGTAGAAGGGGAAGAACGTAATGTTAAAGTTATCTCCAACATGATGGTAGAATTGGATTCTATTGTTGACATCGACCCTGCTGAGGTTGGAGTAACAGAAGCAGTATTTTATCCATTACTTGCTGAACTTTTAGAAAGTACAGCTGGGGACATTGACGAACTAAAAGAAGAAATCCGTAAAAATATAACAGAATTAATTCCAAAGCATATTACAAAAGAGGACATCTTTGCTTCAATCAACTACAATATGCATTTGGAATATGGAATGGGAACAGATGATGATATCGACCACTTAGGAAACAGACGTATCCGTGCAGTGGGCGAATTGTTACAAAATCAATACAGAATCGGTTTATCAAGATTGGAGAGAGTTGTTCGTGAAAGAATGACAACTCAAGACTTGGAAGGCATTTCTCCACAGTCATTAATCAACATCAAGCCGGTTACAGCAGCCGTGAAAGAATTCTTCGGTTCTTCACAGTTGTCACAATTTATGGATCAGAACAATCCATTGGGTGAGTTGACACATAAGAGACGTTTATCAGCACTTGGACCAGGTGGTCTTTCCAGAGATCGTGCCGGATTCGAGGTTCGTGACGTTCACTATTCTCACTATGGTAGAATGTGTCCGATTGAGACTCCTGAAGGTCCAAACATCGGTCTTATCAACTCACTTGCAACATATGCGAGAATCAACGAATATGGCTTTGTAGAAGCGCCATATCGTAAGATTGATAAAACGGATCCAAAGAATCCAGTAGTAACAGATGAAGTTGTTTACATGACAGCAGATGAAGAAGATAACTACCACGTAGCACAGGCTAACGAACCATTGGATGCAGAGGGACATTTTGTTCATAAGAATGTATCAGGTCGTTTCCGCGAAGAAACTCAGGAATATGAGAGAACAGCATTTGATTACATGGACGTATCACCTAAGATGGTATTCTCTGTAGCCACAGCTCTTATCCCATTCCTTGAGAATGATGACCCTACTCGTGCCCTTATGGGATCCAACATGCAACGTCAGGCAGTACCTCTTATGATTACAGAGGCTCCGGTTGTAGGTACAGGTATCGAGACAACGGCTGCAGTAGATTCAGGTGTTTGTCTTGTTGCGGATGAAGCAGGTGTTGTAGAACGCTCTACTTCAAAGGAAATCGTAATCAAAAATGATGACGGTATTAAGAAAACTTATAAATTAACAAAATTCTTGCGTAGTAACCAGAGCAACTGCTACAACCAAAGACCAATTGTAGTCAAAGGGGAAAGAGTAGAAGCGGGTCAGGTAATCGCTGACGGTCCATCTACTTCCAATGGTGAAATGGCTCTTGGTAAGAACCCACTCATTGGTTTCATGACATGGGAAGGTTACAACTACGAGGATGCTGTACTTCTTAGCGAAAGATTAGTACAGGATGATGTTTATACATCTATCCATATTGAAGAATACGAAGTAGAAGCTCGTGATACGAAACTGGGACCGGAAGAAATCACTCGTGATATTCCAGGTGTCGGTGATGATGCACTTAAAGATCTTGATGATAGAGGTATCATTCGTATCGGTGCTGAAGTTCGTGCCGGAGATATTTTGGTAGGTAAAGTTACTCCTAAGGGAGAGACAGAACTGACTGCAGAAGAAAGATTACTTCGTGCAATCTTCGGTGAAAAAGCAAGAGAAGTAAGAGATACTTCATTAAAAGTACCTCATGGTGAATATGGTATTGTTGTAGATGCGAAAGTATTTACAAGAGAAAATGGAGACGAATTATCTCCGGGTGTAAACGAATCTGTTCGTATTTACATCGCACAAAAGAGAAAAATTTCCGTAGGGGATAAGATGGCTGGTCGTCATGGTAACAAGGGTGTTGTTTCCCGCGTACTTCCTGTAGAAGATATGCCATTCTTACCAAATGGACGTCCTCTTGATATCGTACTCAACCCGCTAGGTGTTCCATCTCGTATGAACATCGGACAGGTACTTGAAATCCACTTGAGTCTTGCTGCAAAAGCATTAGGATTCAACATTGCCACACCGGTATTTGACGGTGCAAACGAAGTGGATATTATGGATACTCTTGATTTGGCAAATGACTATGTGAATCTTGAATGGGAAGAATTTGAGAAGAAACATGGTAACTCTTTGCTTCCGGAAGTATTAGAATATTTATCTGAAAACAGAGACCATAGAGAATTGTGGAAGGGTGTGCCGCTTTCGCGTGACGGTAAAGTTCGTCTTCGTGATGGTAGAACAGGAGAATATTTTGACAGTCCTGTAACCATTGGACACATGCACTACCTGAAACTTCACCACTTGGTAGACGATAAGATTCATGCTCGTTCTACGGGTCCTTACTCATTGGTAACACAACAGCCATTAGGTGGTAAGGCACAGTTCGGTGGACAGAGATTCGGGGAAATGGAAGTTTGGGCACTGGAAGCTTATGGTGCTGCTTACACATTGCAGGAAATCTTGACGGTGAAGTCTGACGATGTAGTTGGTCGTGTGAAGACATACGAAGCAATTATCAAGGGAGACAATATTCCAGAGTCAGGTATCCCGGAATCATTCAAGGTACTTTTGAAAGAATTACAGTCACTTGGTTTGGATGTCAGAGTGTTAAGAGCTGACAACACAGAAGTAGAGATTGTAGAAACTGTTGACTATGGTGAAACAGATTTGCATTCTATCATTGAAGGAGACAGAAGATACGAATCAAATGAATCTTATGGTGCACATGGTTTCAGCCAACAAGAATTTGAAGGCGGAGAACTTGTAGATGTTCAGGAAGAAGTTGCTGAACCAGAAGATTTTGATTTTGAAATGTTAGACGAAGAATAGGAGGATTGCCGTAAATGCCAGTAAATAATAATGAACCAGCATACGAGCCAATTACATTTGATGCAATCAAGATTGGCTTGGCGTCACCTGAAAAGATCTTAGAATGGTCAAGAGGCGAAGTAACAAAACCAGAAACAATTAACTACAGAACGTTAAAACCTGAAAAAGACGGACTTTTCTGTGAGAAAATTTTCGGACCTAGCAAGGACTGGGAATGTCACTGTGGAAAGTATAAAAAAATCCGTTATAAAGGTGTAGTTTGCGATAGATGTGGTGTTGAAGTAACAAAAGCAAGTGTTAGACGTGAGCGCATGGGTCATATCGACCTTGCAGCTCCTGTTTCACACATTTGGTACTTCAAAGGAATCCCTAGCCGTATGGGATTAATCCTCGATTTATCCCCAAGAACATTGGAAAAAGTATTATACTTTGCATCTTATATCGTATTAGATAAAGGTGAAACAAACTTACAATACAAACAAGTATTGTCTGAACAGGAATATCAAGAAGCCAGAGAAGCATGGGGAAGCTCATTCCGCGTAGGTATGGGTGCTGAAGCGATTCAGGAACTCCTTCGTGCAATCGACCTTGAGAAAGAATATGAAGAATTGCAAGCAGGATTAAAAGGTGCTTCCGGACAAAAACGTGCTAGAATCGTAAAACGTTTGGAAGTAGTAGAAGCATTCCGTGGTTCAGGAAACAAACCAGAATGGATGATTATGAACGTAATTCCTGTAATTCCACCGGATTTACGTCCGATGGTACAATTAGACGGTGGACGTTTTGCAACATCTGACCTAAATGATTTGTATAGAAGAATCATTAACAGAAACAACCGTTTGAGAAGATTGTTAGAGTTAGGCGCTCCGGACATTATCGTGCGTAATGAAAAGAGAATGCTTCAGGAAGCTGTTGACGCCCTTATCGACAATGGCCGTCGTGGTCGTCCAGTAACAGGTCCTGGAAACAGAGCATTAAAATCATTATCGGATATGTTAAAGGGTAAATCAGGACGTTTCCGTCAGAACTTACTTGGAAAACGTGTTGACTACTCAGGACGTTCCGTAATCGTAGTAGGACCGGAACTTAAGATTTACCAATGTGGTCTTCCTAAGGAAATGGCTATCGAGCTCTTCAAACCTTTTGTTATGAAGGAACTCGTAGCAAACGGTACTGCTCACAATATTAAAAATGCTAAGAAAATGGTAGAAAGACTTCAACCTGAAGTTTGGGATGTATTAGAAGAAGTCATCAAAGAACATCCGGTTATGTTAAACCGTGCCCCTACCCTTCACAGACTTGGTATTCAAGCATTCGAACCAATCCTTGTAGAAGGTAAGGCGATTAAACTTCACCCGTTGGTATGTACAGCTTACAACGCTGACTTCGACGGTGACCAGATGGCTGTGCATTTACCGCTTTCAGTAGAAGCACAGGCTGAATGCCGTTTCTTACTTCTTTCACCTAACAACCTCTTGAAACCTTCAGATGGTGGTCCGGTAGCCGTTCCTTCACAGGATATGGTACTTGGTATCTACTATTTAACACAGGAAAGACCAGGAGTTGCAGGAGAAGGAAAGGCGTTCAAGAACCTGAACGAAGCGATTCTTGCATATGAAAATGGTGTTATCACCCTGCACTCACGTATTAAAGTTCGCGTAACTAAGACAATCGACGGCGAAGTGAAGAGTGGGACTGTAGAATCTACATTGGGACGTTTCTTATTTAACGAAATCATTCCACAGGATTTAGGTTTCGTAGACAGAAGCATTCCGGGAAATGAATTACTCTTAGAAGTAGACTTCCTTGTAGGTAAAAAACAAAACAAACAAATCCTTCAAAAGGTAATCAATACACATGGTGCAACTGTAACAGCAGAAGTATTAGATAAGATTAAAGCAACAGGATACAAGTATTCTACAAAAGCTGCTATGACCGTATCAATTTCTGAAATGACAGTGCCACCACAGAAACCACAGATGATTCAGGAAGCTCAAGATACAGTAGACCGTATCACAAAGAACTTCAAACGTGGTTTGATTACGGAAGAAGAAAGATACAAAGAAGTTGTAGAAACATGGAAGAACACGGATGATGCACTTACAAAAGCCCTTTTAGATGGACTTGATAAGTACAACAACATCTTCATGATGGCTGACTCCGGTGCCCGTGGTTCTGACAAACAGATTAAACAGCTTGCAGGTATGCGTGGACTTATGGCCGATACAACCGGTCGTACAATCGAGTTACCAATCAAGTCAAACTTCCGTGAAGGTCTTGACGTATTGGAATACTTCATGTCTGCCCATGGTGCTCGTAAAGGTCTTTCCGATACAGCTCTTCGTACAGCCGACTCTGGATACCTTACAAGACGTCTCGTAGACGTTTCACAGGAATTAAGTATCCGTGAAGTGGATTGTGTGGAAAAAGGTGCAGAGATTCCGGGTATGTATGTAAAAGCATTCATGGACGGAAACGAAGAAATCGAAAACTTGCAAGAACGTATCACAGGACGTTACTCATGTGAGACAATCTGTGACAAAGATGGTAATGTGCTTGTAAAAGCAAATCATATGATTACACCAAAACGTGCTGAACAGATTATGAAGTACGGTGTGAACAACAAGGACGGCGGAGAAATTACAGAAGTGAAGATTCGTACCATCCTTACATGTAAGTCACACATCGGTGTATGTGCAAAATGTTATGGTGCAAACATGGCTACAGGCGAACCGGTTCAAGTGGGTGAAGCAGTAGGTATTATCGCAGCTCAATCAATCGGTGAACCTGGTACACAGCTTACCATGAGAACATTCCATACCGGTGGTGTTGCCGGCGGAGATATCACACAGGGTCTTCCTCGTGTGGAAGAACTCTTTGAAGCAAGAAAACCAAAGGGTCTTGCAATTATCACAGAGTTCGCTGGTACAGCTACAATTAACGACACTAAGAAGAAACGTGAAATTATTGTAACAAACAATGAGACAGGCGAGTCAAAAGCATACTTGATTCCATATGGTTCAAGAATCAAGATTCAAGACGGTGCTGAACTTGGTGCCGGAGATGAACTTACAGAAGGTAGTGTAAACCCACACGATATCCTTAAGATTAAAGGCTTACGTGCAGTACAAGATTACATGCTTCATGAAGTTCAACGTGTATATCGTCTCCAAGGTGTAGAAATTAACGATAAGCATATCGAGTTGATTGTTCACCAGATGCTCAAGAAAGTACGTGTGGAAGAAAACGGTGATTCTCAGTTCTTACCAGGAACCATGGTGGATGCACTTGAACTGGAAGAAACAAATGCAAAATTGGTTGAAGAAGGAAAAGAACCAGCAGTAGGTGAACCGGTAATGCTTGGTATTACAAAGGCTTCACTTGCTACAAATTCATTCCTTTCAGCAGCATCTTTCCAGGAAACTACAAAAGTTCTTACAGAAGCTGCTATCAAAGGTAAAGTTGACCCACTTATTGGTCTGAAGGAGAACGTAATTATCGGTAAATTGATTCCGGTTGGTACTGGTATGAGAGAGTACCGTGAAGTTAAGCTTAACACAGACAAGAAAGATGTGGAACTTGCTGAAGAGGTAGTTGCAGAGGAAGTGGCTACAGAGGAAGCAGTTGTAGAAAACGCAGTTGTAGAAGAATCTGTGGAAACAGAAGAAGTTGCAATTGAAGAGTAAAATATTTAAAAAGGTTGTTCACCAATGGGTGAGCAACCTTTTTTGCATGGCTTTCAATATGGATTTTGGACATCATATGGAAATATTAGTATACATCAATCACCTTTAGGGCAAGTAAAATCAGCACAAATATAATACTTGGCTTTACAATCTTTGCCCCATTTTTCATAACAAGCCCGGCGCCAATATATCCACCAACCATATTGCAGGCAGCTGCTGCAAGTCCGACAGTAAGAATGACTTCCCCATTTAATAAGAAGATAACAAGTGAAGTAATATTGGAAGTGAGATTAATCACTTTCGCCTGAGCATTTGCTGTTTTAATACTTAGCTTTGCAAAAATAGTAAATGCGATAATCAAAAAGGTTCCCGTTCCCGGTCCATAAAATCCATCATACATTCCGATAATAAAGGCAGCAACCGTAGCTGTTATGTATGTTCGTTTATTGAGCAGAACCTCGTCTTCTCCGCCATCATGGAAAAGTTTCTTGTTTAAAACAAGAAAAGCACAAACTGGTAAAATTGCAACCATAACATACAGCATAATATCTTCGCTTACCAATAAAGAAAGATTTGCACCAATTGTTGAACCGATAATTGCAGCAATAACAGATGGTATTGCTAACTTAAAGTTCACTAACTTGTTTTTGATAAAGCGGAAAGTCGCAAGCGCGGTTCCACAGGTAGAAGACATTTTATTTGTGGCAACTGCCGCATGTGGCGGAAGTCCTGCGATTAAGTATGCCGGCAGAGAAATAAGTCCGCCGCCACCGCCTATGGCGTCGATGAGTCCGGCCAAAAATAAAAATGGGCAGACGATTAAAAAAGTCTGATATGTAATTTCCATAATAATAACACCTCATAAAGTTTTCTATGTATCTATATAAAGATTATCAATATTCCCTTTCGGCGAACACCCCATCATCTTCTTATACGTCCGATAAAATGATGAATAATCACTAAAACCAGAAAGCATCGCAGCGTCAGTGATGTTTTTGCCAGCCTGACGCAGTTCTCGAACGCGAGTCAAACGCTTGCGACGGATATAGTCATGTATGGTAAGTCCGGTCGCTTTACGAAAAATCTTGCATAAATGATATCTTGAAGTATAGAATTTCTTCTCTAAAGTCTCTAAGTCAATGTCTTCTGTGTAATGGTTATTAATATAAGAAATAACTTGTACGATCTGACTTTCATGCTCATCAGGAGATGAAAATCGCCCGACTCGGTTAATTAAGTATAAAATCTCTATGATAATAGCTTCCACCACAGCTTTGTCCTCGGGTGTGTAATTCTTGGAGTATCTTCTAAGACGCTTAAAGGCATCGTACAATCCACATGAACGCACGTAATCCGATTTGATTCGGTTTGCGATTCCAAGCTGAGAATTTAAAAATTGTGCCTCATAATTTGGGCAGTTGTGTATGTTGAAAAATTCAGGTTCTACAAAAAGAACGATACGTTGATATCTTGCATCACTATTGTGATAAACGCGATGCATCTCATGTTTGCGAACAATTATCATATCTCCTGATTCTAGAAAATATTCTTTTCCTTCTATTACAAATTTCGCATCCCCCTCCGAAAAGAACAAAATTTCATAGAGTTCATGGTCGTGCAGGACAAAATTATCATTATTAGTGGTGTCTTCCACACGTTCACTGACTTTATAGTGTTTTCCGATAATTCTAAAAATAATTTCTTCCATAGCAGTGTCTCCTGTTTCTTTTATCATACACCTAATTGTGTACTCATTTTAATATACAATGCCAAGAATTGCAATGTTTTAAACAAAAAATGTATAGTTTCAGTGTATAAAATGAGATAACATGGTAAAAAAGTTATAGATTAGAAAGGAATTATGAGATGAAGTATGAGAAAATTAGTGGATTTTCGGATGAGATTACCGAAATCACAAAAGAGCAGTTTGAAGCATTAAATAGATTTGGAATAAAGTATTTCGAACCACGTGGAATTGACGGAAAGAATATTTCTAAACTTACTGAGGAAGAAATGTATGATTTAAAAAGACTTATGGATGAATACGGAATACAGGTGTCTTCCATTGGTTCACCTATTGGAAAGATTCAAGTGACGGATGAGTTTGAGCCACATTTTGAAGTGTTAAAAAACGTGGTGAAAGCAGCAAAGATATTAGGAACAAAGTATATTCGTGTATTTAGCTTTTATCATGAAAAATATACAGACTGGACTAAAGAAGAACGTGATGAAGTATTCAGGCGCATGAGAATGATGGTTGAATATGCAAAAGAAGAAGATGTGATTCTGCTTCATGAAAATGAGAAACATATTTACGGAGATACAGCAGACAGATGTCTGGAGCTGATGAATGAATTCTATGGTTCAAATTTCAAAGCAATTTTTGACCCTGCGAATTTTGTACAGACAGGGGAAGACACCAAGAGGGCATACGAGATGTTAAAACCTTATATTTCATATATGCATATCAAAGATGCTTTGTTTAAAGATGGAAGTGTTGTTCCGGCAGGATGCGGGGATGGTAATGTAGAGTATATTTTAGCGAATCTATTTGCATCTGGTTATGCTGGATTCTTAAGCTTAGAACCACATTTGGGCAAGTTTAAAGGGTTTGCAGATTTGGAAATTGAGGCGAAAACACAGGATAAAGTTTTCGGCGGGCAAGAGGCATTTGCACTTGCGCACAAATCATTGTTAGAAATATTGGATAGAATTTAAGGAGGGATGAAGTGAAAATGGAAAAAGTAAGACTTGGAGTAATTGGATACGGAAACATGGGAACGAAGCACTGCAAAAACGTGGCAGCGGGAAAAGTGCCAAAGATGGAATTGACAGCCATCTGTGACAGTAACGCGAAGAGACGAAATGCAGCGAAAGAAGCACATGCAGATGTGGCAATTTTTGATAATCAAACAGACTTATATAAGAGTGGTCTTTGTGATGTTGTTATCGTGGCCACACCACATTACGACCATCCAAGATTAGTAGAAGAAGCGTTTTCATATGGTCTCAACGTAATTACTGAAAAACCAGCAGGTGTATATACAAAGCAAGTGCTTGAAATGAACGAAGCAGCTCAAAAATCAGGAAAATTATTTGGTATTATGTACAATCAAAGAACAAATCCAGTGTACCAAAAAGTGCGTGAATTAGTACAAAGCGGCGCATTGGGACATATCAAAAGAGTTTCATGGGTAATTACAAGCTGGTACAGACCACAGGCATATCATGACAGTTCTGCATGGCGTTCTACATGGGCTAGCGAAGGCGGCGGAACTTTGATTAATCAAAATCCACATCAGCTTGATTTATGGCAATGGATGTTCGGTATGCCAGATAAAATTACAGCATTTGCGTCCTTTGGAAAATATTATGACATTGAAGTGGAAGATGAGGTGACTGCTTATTTTGAATATGCAAATGGAACCACTGGTACATATATCACTTCTACAGGAGAATTTCCAGGAACTAACAGATTGGAAATTGCCTGCGACATGGGTACATTGATAGTAGAAAAGACAGGTATGACATTTCATCGAAATGTGATTTCGGAAAGAGAATTTAATAAAACTAATAAAGAAGTATTTGGAAAACCGGAGTGCTGGAAATGTGAAATTCCAATTAAAGGAGAGTCAGAAGACCATGTTGGTATTTTCAAAGATGTAACAAATGCAATCTTAAACGGAGCAGAGCTTTTGGCGCCAGGATACGAAGGAATCAACGGACTTACCATTTCCAATGCAATGCACTATTCTGCATGGACAGGGAAGACAGTAGACGTAAAGAACTTCCCTCACGATGAGTTTTATGAACTTCTTCAAGAAAGAATCGCAAACTCAACAATGGTGAAAAACGTGAAAGAAGCGCAGATGGCAGACACAGAAGGTTCATACTAGAAATAAAGGATGGGATGAAATATGGACAAGAGAATAGGGGCACAGTTTTTTACGATTCGTGAATTTTGTAAAACATTAGAAGATTTTGATGAAAGCTGCAAAAAAGTCAGCGAGATGGGATATAAAGTAGTTCAATTATCTGGAATTGGTGATTTTACAGGAGAAGAAGTAAAGACGATTTTGGATAAATATGGACTCATTTGCGCATGTACACACAGAGCACCAGATAAATATTTAGAGCATTTAGAAGAAGAAATCAAGTTTCACAAGACAATTGGTTGTAAGGTGTGTGGTCTTGGGGCAATGCCAAATTATAAAGAAGATTTCAGAAATGGGCATGGGTTGGAACTTGTGGAAGATTTTGCAAAGAAATTTGGTCTGGTGTGTGAGAAGCTTGCAGAGCATGACCTTGTGTTTGCTTACCACAATCACGATTTCGAATTTGTGAAATGGAATGACAGATTTTTATTTGAAGAATTATTTGAGAGAATGCCATATGACAATTTCAAACTCATTCTAGATGTATATTGGTTGTCTACTGTGGGTGTAAACCCAGCGAAATTCATTTTGAAATATAAAGATAAAATCGCCTGTATTCATTATAAGGATTTAAAAGTGATCAATCGACAAGAAATAGCCTATGCGGAAGTAGGACAAGGTAATCTTGAATGGGATGAGATTATTGCAGCATCCAAGGAATCCAGTGCAGAGTTTGCTTTGGTAGAACAGGATAAGTGCGATGGTGACCCATTTGAATCTTTGAAAACAAGCTATGGTTTTTTGAAAGAAAAAGGATTTGAATAATATGATGAATAATCAATACGGATATTTTGACAAAAACACTTCGGATTTTTGTATTACAGAAACGAATCTACCACGAAATTGGTACAACTATCTTTGGAATCATTCTTATATTACGTTCACTTCACAGACAGGTGCAGGCGAAAGTTTTATACAGGACTCTATGGGAAATCGTATCGGCCTTGTAAAGGAGCGAGGAGTATTTTTGGTGGAAGAAGGTACATATTGGGGTATTAGCGGATTGCCTGCAAATGAAAAGAGAGATGCATATTCGTGTTTGCATCAGAGAGGCGCATCTACAATTTGTACTGAAAACTATGGAATTTCATCTGAACTTTGCATAGTTGTTCCGAGAAAAGCTAACTGTGAATTGTGGAGTCTGAAAGTAAAAAATACGAAAGATAGGAAGCGAAATATTCGAGCGATTGTATTTTTCGGTTCGAATTTCGATGAAGCATATACGCGTCAAGGATATAACGTGGGCGTGGCAAGATTTGAACAGTCTTTGAATGGAATCGTATCGGAGGGTAAAAAGGCATTTGACGGAGTAAAGAGAGCGCTTTGCTATGGGTTTATGGCGGCATCAGAAACGGTGGATGGCTATGATTGTACACATAATGCAATCATTGGACCATATGGTTCATTTGCATATCCTGTTATTTTGCAGCGAGGCAGCTGCTCGAATACCAATGGCTGCGGTGAAAAATTAGGTTTTGCATTAGAAAAGCAAATGACATTAGAAGCAGGGGAGGTTAAGGAAATCATCTTTGTGTGTGGGATTGCCTTTTCTGAGGAAGAAATGCGTGTCATGAAGCTACAGTTTGCTTCAGCGAAGAAATTCAAAGCAGAGAAAGAGGCTGTTTTAAAACAGTTTGCAGAGGATACAAAACAAGTATCTATTTGTACCCCAGACGGAGAACTGAATCATATGTTTCAGTGGTTAAAGCACCAATCCAATCTTGGTTCCCGTTGGGCAAGAGTACGTCACAATGGCTACCGCGATATTGTAAGTGATACAGACTGTTTGGCAGCGGTAAATCCGGAAAAAGCATTGGAGCGTTTTATACGAATTCTTTCTTATCAGTACTCCAACGGATATGCTCCAAGAACCTTTAAAGAGGGTGCCATTAAAGATCAGAATTTTGCGGATAATACAGTGTGGCTGAATTTCACAGCATTCTCTATTTTAAAGGAGCTGGGAGATAAGTCCATTTTAGATTTGGAAGTTCCATATAATGATGGAACGAAAGGAACTATTTACGAGCATCTGAAAAAATCCATTGATTTTCTTTATCATTTCAGAGGACATCACGACCTCATTCGAATTTGGGGCGGTGATTGGAATGATTGCATGAATACTGCTGGATTACAAGGAAAAGGAGTCAGCGTATGGCTCAGTATCGCGTGGTATCGTGCAAGCAAAGAGTTTGCTGAGATTGCAAAGATATATGGAAGGTTGGAAGATGCCAAAGAGGCTCACAAGCGTGGCAAAGAAATGCAGGCGATTATCGAAGAACACGGCTGGGACGGCGAGTATTACTTAGATGCCATTAACGACGAGGGCAGAAAGATTGGTTCCAAAGAATGTGAAGAGGGAAAAATGTTTTTAATTCCGCAGCTTTGGTCAGTGCTTTCTGGTGTTTCAGAGAATGGAAGAGAAGTGCAGGCCATGGAGGCAGTAGAGAAATATTTATCTTCGCCACTTGGAACCGTCATTTCCATTCCACCATACACAAAATACGATTCCGGAATCGGAAGCGTTACAACAAAGCCGGCGGGCGTACATGAAAATGGCGGTGTTTATTTACATACAATTGCATGGAAGATTGCAGCAGATGCAATGCTGAAACGTGCGGATAGGGTAGAGAAAGATATCGAAACAATCTTACCATTCCGTAATAAAGTGGTTGCAGGCAGAGCAGAGCCTTATATTATGTGCAATTCTTATTTTGGAGAGCAGACCGGTTATCGTTATGGGACGCCGGGACAGAGTTGGAGAACAGCAGCGGGCCAATGGTTCCAAAAGGCACTGATAAATTATGTGTTTGGTTTGCAACCAGAGATAGAAGGTTTATGCATCAACCCGTGCTTGCCGCCAAGTTGGAAGAACTGCAGCATTACAAAAGAATTTCGAGGATGTACTTATCATATTGAATACGAAAATCATGGTCCATTTGTGAAAGAGATTCAGGTGAATGGCGAAATGATAGAAGGAACAGTATTACCGGTACTTCAAGGTAAGGTTCCTGTAAAAGTGATTACGGGAAAGGAAGATGACGAATGAAAAAGAATGTTTGTATTGTAGGTTATGGTGCAATTGGGCCGATACACGCAGAAGCACTATCAGGCATGGAAGATGTTACTTTATATGGAATTTGCGATATAGACAAGAAAAGAGCTGATACTGGGGCTTCTGAATATAAATGCAAGGTATTTTATAAGCTGGAAGATTGTCTGCTGGATGAGAAGGTTGACAGTATTCATATCTGCACACCACATTACCTGCATTATGAAATGATTGAAAAATGTCTTACGGCAGGAAAACAGGTTGTAATAGAGAAGCCAATTACAATGAAGCAGGAAGAATTTTCAGAACTGCTTTCCAAATATCAAGGAAAACCAGTGTATCCTGTGATGCAAAACAGAACCAATAAATGCGTAACGACATTAAAGGAAATCCTTGATACAGATGATGGTTTAGGGAAACTCATATCTGTAAAAGGAATCCTAACATGGCATAGAGATGCAAAGTATTACAATAGTGCCGCATGGCGTGGAACTTTGAACTATGAAGGTGGCGGCATTTTGATTAATCAGGCAGTACACACATTGGATTTAATGATTTATTTGGCAGGGAATGTAACATCCGTAAATGCGACTGTTTCTAATAAGTCACTGCAAGGCGTGATTGAGGTAGAAGATACCGTGGACGTTTTTATGGAGTTTGAAAATGGAGCAACCGGGATTTTCTATGCGACAAACGCGTATGGGAAAAATTCTAAACCACAGATTGAATTAGAATTTGAACATGCTTCCTTCCAATATGCAGGAGGAGAACTCTACCGTGACAAAGAGTTTATCTGCCGTGATGACCACAAGTTTAGTGGAAAAGAGTATTGGGGTTCAGGACACGGACGTATGCTCTATGACTTATATTCAAATCAGAAGGCATTTATGGTAGAAGATATAAAAAACACAATGAAAACAATGTTTGCCATATATAAGAGTGCGGAGACAAAGACGACTCAGTTCATAGACCATGAGCCAACAAAAAATGGTAGATAACGGAGGAAGCAGCAATGAATGAACGTTTGACAAAGATTTTAGAAATATTAGAACGTGAGAAATATTGTACTACAGAATATTTAGCAAATACGTTGTATGTAGTGCCGGCTACTGTCCGAAGAGATTTGAAGAAATTAGAGCAGCAGGGACTTGTGATTCGAAATTATGGTGGAGCCTCCATTGTATCTCACAGCAATCGACATGTTCCTTATTTGGTAAGACAGAATTCAAATAACTCTGCGAAAGCTAATCTGGCAAAGGAAGCAATGAAGCTGATTCCGGACGGAAGTACTATATTTTTAGATGCGTCCACAACAGTGTCTTACATAGCAGAGCTGTTATCCCCGAAGCAGAATGTGACTGTGATTACAAGCAGCATCAAAGTTGCCTCAATTCTATCTCAGAAAAATATCGAGACTTATTGCACTGGAGGAAGAGTGATCAACAGTTCTCACTCTTTGGTAGGGGCATTGGCATCGAGTTCCATCGCTACGTTAAGTGCAGATGTAATGTTTTTTTCATCACAAGGACTGACAATCGATGGAAACATCACAGACTTTTCAGAGACAGAGACACAGATTCGGAAAAGCATGATAGCCCGTTCAAAGAAAAGTTATTTTGTAGGTGACAGTTCCAAGATAGGAAAAGAGTTTTTATTTTCTGTATGTAACGTAAAGGATATAACAGGAATCATATGTGACAAAGACATCAAATTTCATTTGGACAAATAAAAAGAACATTTTATGTTCGTTTCCGTTCGAAAAAAGATTGATTTTTGTGCATTGCACTAGCTAATGAACTGAATAGGACGAAATTATTGATTATTTAAACCTTGCATTTTAAGATGAAATTGTGAGGTGTAATGAAAAAACAAGTGGTATAGTAAAAATATTTCACCAAAATGACGAATAAAAGATAAAAAGAAAGAGGTAGAAGAAAATGAGTATCGTAACAATTGTAGGAGCAGGAATGATGGGTTCGGCAATGTGTATGCCTGCTGTTGATAACGGACATGAGGTTCGTTTGGTGGGAACACCTCTTGACAGAGAGATTATTTCAGAAGCTCAGGAAACAGGGTTTCACAAAACCTTAAAAAGACAGTTACCAGAGGGAGTGATTTGCTATCAAATCGAGGAACTTTCCGAAGCATTAAAAGATGCTGATTTGTTGATTGGCGGTGTGAGCAGCTTTGGTGTGGAATGGTTTGCAGAAAATGTATTGCCAGTGATTCCAAAAAGCTTACCAGTGTTATCAATCACGAAAGGATTACATAGTGAAGCAGACGGTACATTAACCGCATTCCCAGATTACCTTGCTACGAAGCCAGGATGCGATGGCCTTTCTTTAAACGCAGTAGGCGGACCATGTATCAGCTTCGAACTTGCAGACAGACATCACACAGTGGTTGCATTCTGTGGACACAACATGGAAGACCTTGTAAAAATCAAAAACATGCTTTCTACAGAGTACTATCACATCACAGCAACAACAGATGTGATTGGTGTAGAGACAGCAGTTGCAATGAAGAATGCATATGCACTTGGTGTTTCATTAGCAATCGGTCTTACAGAAGCAAAGAATGGTGTAGGCTGTAAAGAACACTACAATCCACAGGCAGGACTTTTTGCACAGAGTACAAAGGAAATGTATAAGCTGATTGAAATGACAGGCGGACAAAAAGAACAGATTCTCTTCGGAGCCGGAGACTTATACGTAACTGTATTCGGTGGCAGAACAAGAATGATTGGAACCTTATTAGGACGGGGAATGACATTTAAGCAAGCGAGAGAAGAACTCAGCGGCGTTACTTTGGAATCCGTTGCAATTACACAGGTTGTAATTGAAGCGTTAATGAATAGAGGCGTGGATTTAGCAGAATTTCCACTCTTAAGTCATATTTACGACATGATTACAAAAGGAATCACAGTAGATGTGCCTTGGAGCAAGTTTGAATGCTAAAAAGCGATAGAGAAAGGAGTTCCAAAGATTATGAAGAAAAAACAAAAAGTCAAGCTACTACCGTATTTACTGGTATTGCCGACAATTATAGGAGCTGTAATATTTAGCTTTTACCCATTTTTTAAAACAGTTCTATCGTCATTTTCTTTTACGGACCAGTTTGGTTCATGGAGAGATTGGGCAGGAACCACATTTTGGAAAATGATGTTTGCCGATAATGCATTTTGGCAGATTTTAGGGGTCTCCATGAAATTTGGTGTAGTGATATTTATTGGTACATTCATCTTCGCCATGTTTTTCGCATTACTCAGCAACAAAAAAACAAAATTGGGAAAAGTTTCTCAAATGTTGTATGCACTTCCAATTGCAGTTGCTCATGCAACGAGTTCTGTTATCTTTCGTTTTGCGATTAAGTCAGACGGGGGATTACTCAATTCATGGCTTGGGACAGATATCGCATGGATACAACAGGAAAATACAGCATTTTGGGTAGTGGCAATTGTTACTATTTGGACACACATTTCAGGAAGTTATCTTTATCTTCTTGCGGGATTTAGAGGTGTTCCGGAAGATGTTCAAGAGGCAGCCATAGTAGATGGAGCAAATGGATTTACAAGGGCGATTAAAATTATGATTCCCATGGCATCTTCACAAATTTTCTTTGTACTGTTCCTAAATCTTATCTCATCGTTGAAGGCGTTTACACAGATTAGGTTGTTAACAATGGGAGGACCGGGAAGGTCAACAACCACCTTCATGTGGGAGATTTATAAGAGAGCTGTTGATTATGGGGAATATGAATATGCTTGTTGTCTTGCGATTGTACTGTTCTTGATTATTTTTGTCATTACCAGAATTCAATTCGCGTTTGAAAAGAAATTTGTATATTATCAATAATTTGGGAAATGCGAGGTGAATACGATTATGAAATTAAAAGCAGTGCTATTTGATATATTTAAAATTTTAGTGGGATTACTTATGGTTTCGCCAATTATTATTGCACTTTTGGTGTCGTTCATGCCGAAGTCGGATGTTCTGACGAGTCCTTTCCAAATTACGCTTGCAAATGCAACGCTTCAGAACTATATTGAAGGATTTCAGTATTTGAAGCTTGGTGTATATTTGAAAAACTCATTTGTGATGCTGATAATCCAATTGCCGGCTCAGCTTATTACGGCACTTACTGCAGCGTATGCGTTTTCTCATTTTGAGTTTCCTGGCAAGAATCTCTTATTTGCGGTCTTGCTTATGGTTATGATGATTCCTGGTGAGGTAATCCAGATTACACTTTTCAAATTGATTATGAAGTGGGGAATGATTGACACTTATGCAGGTCTAACTATTACAGGACTAACGAGTGTAGGTGCAGTATTCTTATTCCGACAATATATGCAGACAGTTCCAAAAGAACTTCGGGAAGCGGCGCTTATAGATGGATGCGGAGATATGAAATACTTCCTCTGGATTTTAATACCGCTTTGCAAGACTATGATAGTTACATACTGTCTAAGGGCATTTGTGACCATTTACAACAATTATATGTGGCCTTATCTTGTTACGACGAAGGATTCCATGAGAACTGTTCAAACCGGTGTTGCAATGATTAGTATGAATAATCACGGTGGAATTACACTTGCAGCAGCTATCATAACTTCTCTCATTCCATTACTCGTATATTTCTTTGGAATGGATCAAATTGTAGAAGGAATGACAGCTGGTGCTGTGAAGAGCTAAGAGGACGGAAAGTGTCTTTTAGATAATAAAAAAATATGGAGGTAATTATTTATGATGAGAAAAAAATTATTAACAGGTGTACTTGTACTTGCATGCCTAGGCTTAGTTGCATGTGGAAATTCAGGTAACGGCGGGCAAGGTTCAGATGACAGTGCAGGAGGAAAGACAGAGTTGACTCTTTGGAGTTCTTACCAAACGGCATCAGCTGTTAAATTGGACGAACTTATTGCGAAGTTCAATAAGGAGAATGGAACTTATACAATTACGCAGGAAAGTGGTCTGAATGCGTCTGGCTTCCGTCAGAAATTGAGTACTTCAACACAAGAGTATTACCCATCGTTGTTCATGGGAGAAACTAGTGCAATCTATGAGTACGCAGAAGCTGATTATGTAGCACCGCTACAAGATTTTTTAGATAAAGACAGCGGGAACTGGTTAGATGGCATGCTAGAAAGTGTAAAAACAGCTTATACAGATACAGAAGGAAACTTAGTAGGCCTTCCGGTTGGTGTCAGTGCGAAAGGCTGGATGGTCAATCTTGATGTGTTAGCACAGACGGGTTACGCCTTAGAGGATTTGACAACTTTTGAAAAAGTGGTAGCAGCAGCTACAGCAGCCCACGGTAAAGGTGTGGTTGAGTATGGATATATCCCATGTACGGGAGTCGAAGTTTCAGAGATGCTTCATTACCAAGGTGTGGATATTTATGATAATGATGATGGACACTCAGGTGATGTTACAAAATGTCTGTACACAGAAGGTGAAACAAATGAAGTGTTAAAGAAACTTGTTGGAATATACCAAGAGATGTTTAAAACCGGTGTGGCCATGAACGATTTGACTGGTGTTGCAAAGGGGGCTTCTCCATTTATTAACGGAAGATCATTGTTCTGGTCATGCACGAGTTCTTATGTGTATGAATTCGAAGATGTATCTGTAGATTTTGAGTGGGCATTTATCCCTTTCTGTGGAGTTGACGATAACGCGGCGAATAAAAACTGTGCAATTCCAGAAGGAACAGGGATTTTCATCGCAAATACTGGTGATGAGACAGAAATGCAGGGTGCATATGAATTCATGAAATTCCTCGCGAAACCAGAAAACCAAATTTATTGGAGCACATTCCGTGGATATACACCATATACAGAAGAAGCTTTGAATAGTCAAGAATGGATTACTTGGAGAGATGAAAATTACCCTTCAGAAGCTAAATTAGAAGAACTGTTTAAGGTTGTAAATGAAGATATGAAATTCCCTAAAGTATCTTTAACAAATAAGTTACAAGATACAAATAACCAAATTTTAGACAATATTATGTCAAATCAGAATGCCAATATCGATGAAGTAATAGGCACTGCAGCAGATGATTTGAATAACTCAATTAAAATCTTACAAATGCGTAAGTAATTGATTTGGAGGATGAGTTAGATGAAGCAAAATAAATATTGGAAGCTCGTGTGTCTTTTGATGATGACAATGCTTCTTACTTTGTCTGGTTGTGGCAGCAACCAGAGAAAAACCAATGGAGGAACTGAGGCTGAAGCAGACTCAAATGTAGAAAAGACCTATGCGTTCAAAGGAGATTACGACATCTTCGATAACAGTTTAATCGAGGGGAAGATGGCATGCTATTTCCTTTGCTCAGGCTATGACTTACCTACATGGACAGGTGAGAGTGTACAAGGAGGCGATGCAATCCTTTTCATTATGCCGGATGGGACCACGGTATTAAACGACTGTGGACATCAGGCAGAGGGAGCTTCCATTGTTGCAAAATTACAAAAATTAGGAATTGAAAAGCTGGATTATTTTATTCTTTCGCATCCACATGGTGATCATATAGGTGGCTTTTCTATTATTGCCCGTCATGTTGAAATTGGACAGATTTATATACCACCGGAAGAGGTAATGAATCGTTCTGCAAAGACGGGAAACGATTTTATGATGCAAGTGGAGAGACTAGGTATTCCATGTACATATTTGTCTGAAGGTGACACCTTTACTTTGGGTAAAGATGTAAGTGTAAAAGTGTATAATCCGCCGATTGGATTTGGTAAAGATGCAAACATTAACTTAAATGAAAGTTCACTGGTTTTGAAACTTACATATGGCGATTCTAGTTATTTGGTGAACGGAGATATTGGTAATAATCCGGATTATGGATATCAAACAGAAGATGCACTTGTTGCTAAGTATGGAGATGAGCTTAAAGCAGACGTAAGCAAGGTTGGACATCATGGCTCAGATAAAACAAAAAGCAGCAATTTGTGGAGAGCGGCGGTTGATCCAAAAATCTTTGTGACAACCTCACCGTATGTACGTGACGAAGTGGAACATTATAAGAATGTCATGACAGGAGCATTATCGCTTACTACAGCGTTGGATGGAGATATTCTTGTGGCTACAACAGGTGATGGAACCTATGATGTGCATGTGGAGATGAACCGTACCACAGATTATTATGGAACCATTGACACGAAAGACGGTTATTTGAAAGTAAAGTAAATGTGAGAGGAGAAAAATGATGGAAAAAGATAATGAAATAATGAAATCCAAAAAGAAATTTCCGCTCTCCTTGATTGTTTGTCTTGCAATTGTTATTTGCGCTTTAGGTGCAATTGGAGTCAAGGTATTAAAGGTCGAAGATACCAATTCGGGAAAAGAAACTACGAAGGAAATTATAGTTTCAGATGGCGATGAGATTAAAGTATCAGACGAGGAAACTCTGAGAGAGTTGTTAGCGAAAGAAGAAACACTTTCGCTTGTAATTAAAAAAGATATCTATACAAGCAAACCATTTGCAATTAATGGGACAAAGACATTAAACGGCGAGGGCAGCATCATTATGAGATTGGACGCAGAGGCGAAAAAGGATCTTTGCGTTGTTTCAAAGGGTGCCGAGCTTATTTTAGATGGAGCGACAATCGATGGAAACGGTGTGGCGACAGGAGTTCATGTACAGTCAGGAGGAAAGTTTAAAGGTCTTTCTGGTGAAATTTTGTACGGTATGCCATATGGTATTCAAACAGCGGGTGTCGTAGAAATCGAAGATATCACAATCGACAGAGCAATGCACACAGCACTCCTTGTTTCGACAGGTGGAGAAGCCTACATGACTGGCGGAAAGATTACAAACTGTATCGAAACAGGTATTGCAGTTGCTATGAAAGCATATGCAAAAATCAGTGGCAATGCTGTTCTGGAAGGTTCAGCAGGCTCATTGGCTTACAACTATGGTGTGCTGGATATTACAGGCGGCAAACTGAGTGGATCTACTGCAAATACTATTTTTAACAAAAGCGAGCTGAATATTATCAGCGAATCTGATAAATTAGTAGAAATCTGTGACTCTAAAGGTTCTGCAATCAGCGCTGTAGGCGGAACAACCGTAAATATTGACGGTCTTTATATCCATGACGTTGCAAAACATGGTCTCAACTTGGAAAAAGAAGGTACAGGTGTTGTGAAAAACTGTACGATAGAGAGACTGGGACGAATGGGACTTTACGTTGCGACTTCTTCTGTGATGGAGATAGAGAATGTTACCATCAAAGAAGGCAAATATCGTGGTATTGTCAATAACGATGGTACTGTTATGGTGAAGAATACAGATATTAGTGATATGGAAGGCGCAGGTATTGTTACAGCAGGAAAGAAATCAGTAACGACACTGGAAGACATCAAGATTGCAAAAGTAGCAAAGAGTGGACTTGGAATTACAGGCGGAAAGGTGACCGCTAAGAATCTTAATATTTCTGACGCGGCAGGTTCAGGGATTAACATTACAACAGAAGCATCGACCTCAGAAATTACAAATGCAAAGGTTACAAAGTCTGGGAAAAACGGTATTGCTATGACAATAGGAACATTAACTGCAAAAAATATTGCAATTGATGGTTCGAAAGACAATGGTGTTTATCTGAAGGCAAAGGCAGTTGCAAATCTTACAGATACAACAATTAAAAATTCAGAAATCCACGCCGTTGGTAATTATGGCGGCAAGCTTACCAGCAAGAATCTGACCATTGAAGTGACGGAGAAAGGCGGTATTGTAAGCAAAGGCGGAACTGTAAACTGTGATACTACAACGATTAGTAAGACAGGAAGCAGAGCAGTGAACTTGTTGGAAGGCTGTCAGGCAACCATGACAGCGCTTAAGATAAAAGATGCAGGAAACACAGCTGTTTATGCGGATGGTGGTTCAGTCAAACTTACCGATTATGAGGTGGATCAAGTAAAAGGTCATGGTATCTATCTCATGAACTCTGAGAAGATGATGTTACAAAATGGTAAAGTTTCAAATACTACGAGAAATGGTGTTTATGTTGGCGAAAAGACAAATGTGACATTTGAAGATACAAGCGTTTCCAATGTTGGTGAACAAGGTTTTGCTCTTTATCGCGGAACAGTTACAGTCAGAAATCTGACGATTGAAGAAACTGGAAAAGGCGGTATGATAAGCGACGGTGGGACAATCAAAGGTAATACCGTAGCAATCAGTAAGACAGGAAGCAGAGGAATTAGCTTAAAGAATAATGCAACTGCAAATATTAAGATTCTTGAGATAGCAGAAGCAGGCGGTGTTGGTGCTTGGGTAGAAGATAGTGTTGGTAATTTTACAGAATTTACGATTGATTCTGCAAAGAAAACAGGGGTAAGCGTTGAAGGAACAGGAAATTCATATCTCAAAGACGGTGTAATCAATGCACTAGCGAAGGGTGTTTTTGTCAACACTGGAGCAGTGGGAGAAGCAAACAACCTGAAAGTATATCGTATGAAAGGAAATGCAGAGCCATTAATCGATGTATATATTGATGGTACATTTACTTTGAAGAATGCAGAGTCACTGGTAGAAGGTAACGGATTGGCTGGAAGAGGTATGAGAGTCAATGGTAAAGTTACCATGAAAGATGGAACTATTCGAAATAACAATTTCGTATCTGAGAAAAATGACGGTATCGGTGGCGGAGGTGTCTATATTGGCGCTACCGGAAAATTCGTAATGGATAATGGAACCATTGAAAAGAATGCAACAACAGAAAATGGTGCAGGTGTTTATGTTAGAAATGGCGGAAGCTTTACTCTTAATAAAGGAACCATTCAAGATAACCAATCTGATAAAGCAGGAGCAGGTGTTGCGGTTGTCGGCACAATGACCATGAAAGATGGCGTGATTCAGGGTAATAGTACAAAGACAAATGCAGCCGGAATCTTGGTAAGTAAAGACGCTACATTTAAGATGAGTGGCGGAATTGTTACAGGTAATGCTGCTGGAAAAGGTGGTGGTGGACTTTTCGTACAAAGTGATAAGGTAACTGTAAGTGGCGGAAAGATTACAAGTAACACTGCAACCGAGAATGGAAGCGGTGTATACGTGCATTCTGGAAAACTGACAATGACAGGTGGAACTGTTTCAGAACACGGAACAAAAAAAGAACCGACAAATAGCGTTGGTGCAGGTGTATACGTTAGAGCAGGCGCAACATTCGATATGGATGGTGCAAAAGCATCTGTTGCAAATAACTATACTACAAGACCAGGAGCAGGTGTTGCAGTATATGGAACATTTAACTTAAAGAATGGAGTTATTCAGGAGAATAACACAACAGGTAATGCAGCGGGAATCTTCGTAGGTAGTGATGAAGAAAACAAGATTTATGCTACATTTACCATGACAGGCGGAACAGTTACGGGTAATACTGCTGGAAAAGGTGGTGGCGGACTTTTCATACAAAGTGAAAATGCAAGCATCATTGGTGGTGAGATTACAGGTAATATTGCAACTGAGGCTGGAAGCGGTGTAAACATAAATGCTGGGAAATTGATTATGACAGGTGGAAGTATTTCTGGGCATGGAACAGAGGATGCACCAACTGAAAATAATGGTGCAGGTGTATATGTTAATGCAGGCGCAAGATTCGAAATGAATGGAGAAAATGCCACTGTTGAAAACAACCATTCTACAAAATCTGGTGCAGGTGTTGCGGTATACGGTACATTCAACCTAAAGAATGGAAAGATTCAAAATAATACAACAACAGGAAATGCAGCTGGAATTTTGGTCAATAAAGTAGGTTCATTTGCCATGACAGGCGGAAACGTTACAGATAATATTGCTGACGGCAAAGGTGGTGGAATTTATGTTCAGAGCGAAAGCAATGATACAGAATTCACTACTAACATACATGGCGGAAGCATTGCTGGCAATGAAGCGGCAAATGGTGCAGGTATCTATGTGGATACAAATAAAAATGTCAGCATAAAGAATGTAACTATCGAAAGCAATGCAGCTACAGAAAGTGGCGGTGGTGTATACGTTAATAGAGCAAAAAGTTGTGTCATGGGAGAAGGCAGTTTAGTTGCATCTAATACGGCTGTTAACGGTGGTGGAGTGTACATTATCGGCAGTGGTACATTCAAAATGGAAAACGGAAGTATCACAGCCAATATTTCAACAGGAAGTGAAGACGATGGTAAAGCCGTAGCAGGTATGGGAAGCGGTGTATATGTAGGTGAACCTTCATCAAATAGTAAACTTTTTGAAATGACAGGTGGAACTATTTCTGGACACGGAACCACAGAAGTAAAAAGTAATAGCCTAGGTGCAGGTGTATATGTTGCAAGCGGTGCAAAGTTTGAAATGAATGGTGAAAATGCAATCGTTGAAAACAACCATTCTACAAAATCAGGTGCAGGTGTTGCGGTATACGGTACATTCAACCTAAAGAATGGAAAGATTCAAAATAATACTACAACAGCGAATGCTGCTGGAATTTTAGTAAATAAAATAGGTGTATTTTCTATGACAGGCGGAACCATTACAGGCAATGTTGCTGATGGCAAGGGCGGTGGAATTTATATTCAGAGCGAAAGTGATGATGCAGAATTTACTACTAATATACATGGTGGAACTATTACAGCAAATGGAGCAGCAAATGGAGCTGGTATCTATGTGGATACAAATAAAAATGTCAGCATAAAGAATGTAACAATGCAAAGTAATATAGCCACAGAAAATGGCGGTGGTGTATACGTTCATAGGGCAAAAAGTTGTGTCATGGGAGAAGGTAGTTTAGTTGCATCTAATACGGCTGTTAACGGTGGTGGAGTGTACATTATCGGCAGTGGTACATTCAAAATGGAAAACGGAAGTATCACAGCCAATATTTCAACAGGAAGTGAAGACGACGGTAAAGCCGTAGCAGGTATGGGAAGCGGTGTATATGTAGGTGAACCTTCATCAAATAGTAAACTTTTTGAAATGACAGGTGGAACTATTTCTGGACACGGAACTGCAGATGCAAGAAGCAATGGCTACGGTGCTGGTGTATATGTTGCAAGTGGTGCAAAATTTGAAATGAATGGTGCAGATGCAGTCATCAAGGATAACTTCTCAAATAAAAACGGAGCAGGTGTTGCAGTGTCTGGTACATTTACCATGAGTAAAGGAACAATCCAAGGAAATAATACAACAGCGAATGGAGCGGGTGTGTATATTCTTGGCACTGGAAGCTTTACTATGAGTGGTGGAACAATTACAAGTAACACTGCTACAAATGGTGGCGGTGTGTACCAAACTGGAGACAGTAACGCCTCTATGAGCGGTGGAACAATTACAAATAATACTGCTACAGGTACTCAAGACGAAAGCGGTAAAGGAAGTGGTGTATATGTTGCTACTTCTAAAGATACATATGCTTTCACAATGACTGGTGGAAATATTTCGGGACATGGTGATACAACTGCATCAAACGTCGTTGGTGCAGGTGTATATGTTGAAACAGGTTCACACTTCAAATTGCAAAAAAATGGAGAAATTAAAGACAACCATACAACAGCAAATGGAGCAGGTATTGCTGTAGCTGGTAAATTGAGTATGAGTGGCGGAACTATTAAGGAGAACACTACGACAGCAGATGGCGGAGGTGTATATGTACTTGGAAATGGAGTGTTCAATATGAATACAACAACAAGTATTACTTATAACGAGGCTGTAAATGGTGGCGGTGTGTATCATAATGGTCAAACCTTTAATATGAAGAAAGGTACTATTTCAAGTAATAAGGCGACAAATGGCGGCGGTGTATATGTAAACAGTCAAAAATTTGAAATGACTACTGCAGATTCTAAGACGATTACAGGCAACACAGCAACAGCGGCTGGAGCAGGTGTGTATGTAAACGCAGGAACATTTGATATGCAAAATGGAACCATTTCTAACCATGGTACATCTGGAAAGAGAAGTGCTGGCAAAGGTGCTGTATATGTTGCAAGTGGCGCAACATTTGAGATGAATGGAGCAAATGCAGTCATCAAGGATAACTTTTCAAATAAAAACGGAGCAGGTGTTTATGTGGACAGTACACTACAAGCTGATAACAGTTATCTGGGTGGTACATTTAATTTGAAAAATGGAAAAATCCAAGGTAATAACACATCAGAAAATGGTGGAGGAATATACCTGAACAATGGCGTTAATATGACTATGACTGGCGGTCTGATTGGTGGTACGGGTACTGCAGTAAATAAAGCAACAAAAAATGGTGGTGCGATATGTGCAGTAGGCTGCGGTACTATCACTTTACAGGCAGGAGAAATTAGTGGGAACACAGCAGATGGAAATGTTAAGGGCGTATTTCTTCAGAATGCTTACAGCATTAGTAAAGTTATCTTACATACAGGATTTGTTATGGGAAATGAAATTCGTTTCAATAACCTAGATAATAGAGAATCAGACAAGCCAGCACTCGAGATAGTGGGGGATTTAACAGGTACATTAAATCTTGGATTCCATAACAACGGTACGGTTTATATTAAATGTAGTTCAGCAGCTGAAGCAACAGATATAGACGAGAATAATAGAATTGTTAATTTTTATGCACCAAGTTATGGATTCAGCTATACAGCTGTCGGCGAGTATTTAAAGGTAGAATTTTAAAAGAATTAAATTATAGCCGACCCCTCGGGGTCGGTTATAAGAGTTTTGAAATCCCAAAAAGAGGTGACAAAATATGAGAAAAAAATGGAATACGATATTAGGTGTAGCGATATTGATGATAGCATGTCTTGGCATGACAGCATGCCAATCTTCCTCTGATGATGAGAAAAAAGACCCAGTAAATAGTGAACAAAATATTGAGGATGATAACGGCAAGGCTGATACAGACAATACGGAAGAAGATGCATATGCAATGCCGGATGTAGACTATTTAGAAGACGATGAAACAGGATTAGACGAAGAGTCAGAAGCGGATATGACAGAAGCATTAGAAGAAGAGATAACTGTCCAGGAAGATGACTTGACGGAAGATGGTGAAGAAGAAACAATCTTGGACGACAATTAGGAATAGTGAGGAAGATGGTTTATGAAATATGAAGAACCAAACCTGCAGATTTTTATGATAGAGGATGCTGATATCATCTGTACATCAGGTGATGAGATGGATTTGGGTGGTATCCAGGTTGGACCTATTGTACCGGATACAGGAGAAGATGAAAGCGGTTACCAATAAATCCAAAGTGAATTATAGAAATCTAGCAAAGAAGGTGAATAAATGAAAGGAAAATTTAGAAATAAAATCATAGGTTCTTGTATGGTTCTTGTTTGTCTTTTGACTATTCTTTTTGTGAAAGGAATTTTGACAGAGGCAAGTGATACAACTACTGAGGAAATACAACTTGTAACAATTTCAAACTATACAAGTAGCGCCTTAGAGACGGAAATCAGTAATCAAAGAGCAAATAATTACATATATGCAGGACTGTATAAATCAGGTACAACTGTGGAGAAGCTTGTGGCAAAAAATGTTGTAACGGAAACAAATGTTGTAGAAGGAAGTACTTATGTGGCTAAGTTTGTACCGGAAGGTGTAATGGGAATTAAAGCACAGGTTTCAGAAGTGCTTTTGAATAACCCGGATTCAACAACTTCTTCCATTCGTTTTGTAACAGCAATAGATTCCTTGTTGTACAAAGAAGTTGGATTTTCAATCACTAGAGAAAGTGATACAGAAGGAGAAAATCCGATACAATTGGTTAAAGAAGGAACGATTTCAAAATATGTATATGAAAAACTTTATGGGGTAGATGTTACGGCAGAAAATCCGGGGGAACCGATGGAGTATATTCCGCAGGATATTCATGCATTGGCAAATTTTTTTAAGACATACACAATTACAAGTGTGCCTGAAAGTGCGTATAATACAGATTTGACAATAAGGCCATATTGGATTACTCATGATGGACAGACAGTATACGGCACAACAGGAATTAAGACGGTAAACTTTGGGCGTTCTTGGGTGTATGTAAATACAACTGCAAATGCGGATGCAACAGAATATGGAACCTATGATCATCCTTTTACCGATTTGGCAGTTGCATTAGATGCAATTGTTTTGGATAACAATGGAAAGATTGTAATTCAGAGTTCTTGCGAGAATTCTACGTTCACAGTGCCGAGTAATTTTTCTTGGAAGAAACATGGGAAAGATCTTACGATAACCGGAGAAGGTGAAAAGACAGAAACACTTGATTTTTCGAATATACAGACTTTGATACAGCGTGATGGTGTTACGTTCTCTAATATGACATTAAAGTTATATACTGATGGAGCACTTTATGCAAATGGTAATCGGTTGCTGATTGATGATAATGTCTCTTCTGAAAATGCATCAACTACTATTTATGGTGGTGGAACTGGAGCTACATCAAGTGTATTAGGAACAGATATTACAATCCTTGCAGGAAGTTACAAAGCTATTTATGGCGGAGGTCGTTTGGGTACTGTTGACGGGGATACGCATGTTACCGTTCGGAATGCGAATGTCTACAGTACCACAGGCAAAAATGAATCTCGATATGTCTGTGGCGGTGGAAAAAATGGAAATGTAACGGGAAGTACCTATGTAACTATCGGTGAAGATTTTAATAAAGAGTTGGAATGGGAAACAGACGCTACATTATCCTTAGTGTGTGGAGGTGGAAATGCCGATTCTGGAGAGGAAGCAATTGTTGAGAAAAATACTTATGTTGTCATTGAAGATGGCGCAAGGACAAATCATGTCTATGGTGCTGGAGTAGGATATTCGAACGTTAAAGGGAAAAGCCATGTAACATGTGATGGCGGTTACTCTATGAGTATTTATGGCGGCGGAGCAAAAAATGCAAGTAATGCCAATACATCTGTAGTTATGAAAGATGGGAAGGTTGTACAAATATTTGGCGGTAATCGAGAGGGCATGACAGGAAGCGCAGATGTACATATCCTCGGCGGCAGTGTTTTAAGACGTGTTTATGGTGGATGCTATAACGATTACACTACTGGTTGGGATTCAACTGTGGAAGTGGATGGTTATGTAAGCGTTACATTTGGGCCTGACACTTATGCTTCACTTGGAAAAGACTATGTTGCCCCGGATGGTGAGAATAAGTATGACGAGGCTTATCTGGCATCAAGTCGTTATGGTAATACAACTAACGAAACTGGAGTATTTGTGTTAAATGATTATGATGAAAATCCTAATAAAGACATGGTAGGTTATTCAACATTTTTTAAAAATATTAAAAAATATCATTATTTTGTTCAATCAACAATCGGTGGTGCAGTTTATTCGGAGGGAGACAGCATTCGTGTCGTTCCAGATGAAGACAAGGTGGCAACAGTAAGAGTTAACAACCCGGAAGAAAATGTTGGAACCGTTCATGCTTATATCACAAGTGAAGGCGTATGCAAGTTGCCAACTTACGATAATGCAGACGATGTACAGCATGTGTATGTTGTATTTACGGATTCAGCACCAAGTGATGTTACAGTCGGTAATTATGAGGCTACAGCAAATGGTACACATTATGCAACCTTAGAAGAAGCACTTAGTGTGGCAAATACATTATCAACAACTACGGAAAAAGAAGTAGTTGTTAACTTGTTAAAAGAAAATATTACAGTAGACAGTACATTGAATATTGCAGAATCAGCAAAGATTAAGATTCAGAATGCTAAAGATGTGACAGCAACGATTAACAGATCAGATGACAGTAATTTGTTAAATGTGGAAAAAGGAGCAGAACTATCTGTAATGGATGTCATATTAGATGGCAGAAAGACAGAACAACTTACAGTTACTGATATAGTTCAAGTAGAGGCTGGTAGTGCATCCCTGATTAACGTATCAGGAGACTTAATTATTGATGGAACAACAATTCAATATGCGAAAAATGCATGTGAAGGAGCTGCTATATATGTTGATGGTGGTAGTGTCACTATGGAAGATGGTAAGATTTTGAATAACTATGCTTCTGGTACTAAATCTGGTGGTGCTGTGTCCTTAAAAAATTCAGCAACATTTACCATGAAAACTGGAACCATCAGTAATAATACCGCAGAAGGTGGCTCCGGCGGTGCCTTTATGGTCAGAACGAATAGTAAGCTGACTATAGAGAAGGGAATAATTTCTGATAATAAAGCTACAGTGTCTGGTACAAATGGTGGTGGTGCGATTTTCGCACATTATAACACAACAGTGGATATTACTGGTGGAACTTTCGATAATAACAAAGCTTCTTCAGGAAATGGTGGAGCTATATTAGCATATTCGAATAGTACGGGTTCGTCTAACATTACTATCAAAAATGCAACAATTTCAAATAATGGAAGTCAAAATGGTGGAGCAGTTTATGTTGTAGCAGGTGCTAAATTAACACTGGAAGGTGGAGCAGAATTTTCAAATAATATAGCAACTGCAAATGGTGGAGCACTAGCTGTCTTAGGAACTGTCACAGAAAAAGAAGGCACAAGTTGTACCTTCACAGGAAATCAGGCAGTGAAAGGTGGAGCAATCTATATTTCAGGTACATTTACAATGAGAGGTTCTAACCTCGCTGAAAACACATCGGGTGACACTGATGGATACGGAGGCGGTGTGTATGTAGATGCCGGAACGTTTGTAATGGCAGGAGGAACTATTTCCGCACATGGATCTGAAACTAAATCATGTAATATCACAGGTGCGGGTGTATTTGTAAATGGTGGAACATTTAATATGACTGCTGGAACAATCGAAGGTAATCACACAACGGGTAATGGAGCAGGTATTGTAGTCAAACCAAATGCAACATTTACCATGAGTGGTGGATATATTCAGAACAATACTACCGAAAAAGGTGGTGGTGGAATTTTCACACAAAGCCTTAACACGACTATTTCGGACGATGCAGTAATTCAAAATAATATAGCGACTGGAAATGGTGGCGGTGTGTATGTTCATAATTCAGGTATATTAACCATGACAGGTGGAACTATTTATAAAAATCAAGCTGTAAATGGTGGAGCAATTTATATTGAAAATAACACTGCAGAAACGACAAACGTAGTTTCAAATGGTATAATCAAAGGAAATATTGCGACTGGAAATGGTGGCGGAATTTACGTACTTGGAAAATTGGATATGACAGGTGGAACTATTACCGAACATGGCACCACAGAAGACAGAACCAGTATCGTAGGTGCAGGAGTATATGTTGCAAATACTGCTACTTTCACGATGAGCGGAGATAAGGCTTATATTACAAAGAACCACTCAACTGGAAAAGGTGCAGGTATCGCAGTAGAAGGTACATTTAATTTAAATAGTGGAAATATCACTTACAACACAGGTGTAAATACGAACAATGCCTCGAACGGAGAAGGTGCAGGTGTGTATGCGCTTGGAACAGGTGTTGTCACTATGACAGGCGGAAGCATTTCATATAATGAAGTTTCAGGTTCAGGAGCCGGTGTTTCAGTATCTGGAACGTCTAAATTTACCATGGATAATGGAGAAATTAGCCATAATACAGCAACAGGTTCAGGTGGTGGAATGATTGTTCGTTCAACAAGAACCGAAGACGAGTCACCAGTAGCTGCATTTGTTATGAATGGTGGAGAACTGTCTGGAAACAGCGCACTAGTAACTGGTAAAAATGGTGGAGGAGCTATTTTCCAATCCACTGGAACAATGGTTGAAATCAATGATGGTGACATTTTTGGAAACACAAGTAAGGCAAATGGTGGAGCTATTTTTGCTAATCCAGGGACTAATGGAAGTCTTTTAATGACTGATGGAGCTATTAAGGAAAACATAGCAACATTAAATGGTGGCGGTGTATATGTAAATAGTGGTAGCTTCACTATGAGTAAAGGAGAAATCATTGAAAATACAGCAGCAAATGGTGGAGGTATCTGCCAAGTGTTGTCAACCAACGTCAGTATGAGTGATGGAACTATCCAAGGTAACATTGCTATAGGAACTATAACTGACACGGAAACTGTGGCTGGTAAAGGAAGCGGTGTGTATGTTGCTACTTCTTCTGATAGTTATGCCTTTACCATGACAGGTGGAAACATTTCAGGACATGGTGATATGAATACATCAAATGTTGTTGGAGCAGGTGTATATGTTGAAATCAATTCACACTTTAAATTGCAAAGTAATGGTCAAGTGAAGGAAAACCGCACAACAGCGAATGGAGCAGGTATTGCAGTGGCTGGTAAGGTGAGTATGAGTGGTGGAATAATTACAGGCAACACGTCTAGCAATGGCGGGGGGATTTATGTACTTGAAACTGGTACATTAGTAACCAATAATTCCGCAGTAATTACTCTAAACACAGCCACAAACGGTGGCGGTGTATACAATGATGGCGGTACTTTTAATATGAAGAGAGGTACTATTTCAAACAATGAGGCCGCAAATGGTGGCGGAGTATATGTGAATGGTGGAGAAGTAACCATGAGCACTGACACTATTAATAATAATTATCCATACAAGAAACTCGATAGCAACACAGCCACAAACGGTGGTGGTGTATATGTGAATGCTGGAATATTTACTATGAGTGAAGGGACCATTAGCAATAACATCGCATCAGTCTCAGGTGGTGGAATTTATGTTCATTCAATTCAAACAGAGATGGTAGAAGAAGATGGAACAACAGTTGAGAAACAAGTACCTACATTTGTCATGAACGCTGGAACAATCTCAGGAAATTGTGCGCAAAGCACTGGCACTGTAGCTGGTGGTGCCATTTATCAAGATGAAAATACATTGATTTTGATTGATGGTGGAACAATTTCGGAAAATACAACTACAGGTGGATGTGGTGGTGCCATTTATATGGCTTCAGGAGCTGAATTAACTGTAAGCAATGGTCATATAACAGGAAATACAAGTAAAAATCAGGCAGGAGCTATTTATGGAGCAGGAGCTAATAAACTGTATTTCACAGGGGAAGGAAAAATTCAAGGAAATAAAAATAATGGTGGAAAAGCAGTTCAGGCCATATTGTTAGCTCAATCTACAACTTCGACTCAAGTTAACTTGAATTCTTCGTTTACTATAGGAGGCGAAGGATATTCGGATGAGATTCGTTTTAATAACTTGAGTAATAGAGATACAAGTAATCCAATTCTTATAATTAATGGTACATTGGGATATAAGTTGACTCTTGGATTCCATGACAGCAATTTTGAAGTATATATTCAATGTCATGAATCAGATGTGGCTGTGTCAAATAAGGATAATATTCTTCAAAATAGTACAACAAAAGAGGCCAATCTGACTTCAGATGGAACATATATTAAGGTGACAAAGTAATATGATTTAAATTATAACCGGCTCGAGAGAGCCGGTTACAAGAGTTTTTAATCCCACAAATAAAGGAGAAAATTGCATGAGTGGCGAAAACAAAGAAATAAAGATAAATCTAGTGGAATTAGGCCTTGGCGGAGGCAAACTTCTCCAAGTAGCAAACCGTAGTCACATACAATCCATGCTGTATCTGATAGAAACACCAAACGGAAAGACGATTTTGATTGATAGTGGTAATTACAAGAAAGATGAAGACGGAAAACATCTGTATGAATTAATCAAACAGCGAGGCGGCAAGGTAGATGCATGGATTATCACTCATGCACATGATGACCATTTTGGAGGCTTGTTATGGATTCTAGAAAATGTGGAGAATCCACAGTTGGAAATCGGTGCACTCTATTTTAATTTTCCGCCAATAGATTGGGTGGGAACCATAGACCCGAGAATGCGTAAATATGTAGAGAAGTTTTATGTGAGTATAGAACAAAATGGTATCATGTCAAAAACGATAGAAAAAGGAGATGTCATTTCAGTAGATGGCATTTCTATTGAAGTATTAAATGACCTTGAGGGGTATGAAACTTACACCAATATTAATGATACTACCATAGCACTTCTTGTGCATTTTCCAAAACGTAAGGTGTTATTCTTAGGGGACCTTGATGTGGACGGAGGAAAGAATCTGTTATCTGTCTGTCCGCACGAAAAACTGCGTCAGGACATTGTACAAATGGCGCATCATGGACAGAATGGTGCAGACAAGGAGTTTTATGCTCATGTTATGCCTAAAATCTGTCTCTATTGTGCACCGGACTGGCTATGGGAAAATGATAACGGCGGAGGCAGAGACTCAGGTCCTTGGAAAACTCTTGAAACGAGAGCGTGGATGGAAGAACTTGGGGCATTGGTGTCTTTTCCACACGCCTATGGAGATTATTTGTTTTGGTAGAATGTGAAAAAGGAGATCAAATCGACATGGAAAATAAAATACTTTTTCAGAAGGAAATCGATTCTTATGGACACTATGATGTAGTGGTTCTTGGCGGAGGCCCAGCAGGTGTGTGTGCAGCTGTAGAAGCGGCGCGTAATGGTGCAAAAGTACTGCTGGTAGAAGCTGCAGGAATGCTTGGTGGTATGGCAACAACAGCGATGGTTGGACCATTAATGACAGTTTATGACCGTGATGGAAACCGTCTTATCGTAGGTGGGTTGTATCGTGAGATTGTGGAACGATTGGCAAAATATTCAGCAGTAATTCCACCGGAGGAGACAGATTCTCCGAGTATTTATACTTCATATCTTGAAAAATATCACAGACATGTAACACCATTTGACTCTTATATGCTACAGGTTGTGTTAGATGAGATGACAGAGGAAGCAGGCGTGGAAGTATTGTTATACACACGTTTCAGCGACTGTATCTGTGAAAATGGCAAAATTCAAACAATTATTGTGAATGCGCTTGAAGGACTTCGTGCAATCTCAGCAGATGTGTTTATTGACTGTACAGGAAATGCAGATGTAGCACACGCAGCAGGAGTAAAAACTCATAAAGGAGATGAGGAAAGTGGCATTCCGCAACCGGCAACACTGATGTTTGATGTTGATAATGTAGTGGATGAGGAGTATTGGAGAGGACCGAAGAGACCAGTGAAAGCTTATCGCACTTCTACACCAGGAAGATACAAAGTCAATCATCATCGTGTGTTTAATGTAGATGCAACTGATTCTAAGAGTATGAGCGAGGCTCATAAAGAGGCGAGAAAACAGGTGCTTGAGGCGTATGAATATTTACTTACAAAAACAGGATTTAAAAACTGTAATTTAGCTCAGGTAGCCTCTGTGCTTGGTGTGCGAGAAAGCCGTCACATTGATGGAAAGTATAGAATCACAATCGAAGACGTTGCAAATGGAACTAAATTTGAAGACCGCATTGCAGTGTATGGATTTGGTATGGATGTTCATCCACGTACAGAAGAAGAGTCTGGTAATTTCAAGGTTGAAGTTGCAGAAGCTTATTATGTACCTTATAGAAGTATGGTGCCAAATGGCTGTCAGAACCTGCTCGTAGCTGGGAAAACAATTTCTTGTGCATCGCAAGCAGCAGGAGGAATTCGTTGTATGCCGTGTGCCATGGCAATGGGACAGGCGGCAGGTGTAGCTTCTGCGTTGGCTATTAAGAATGGAATCCTTGTGGAAGATGTTGACGTAGCACAGATGCAGACTATTTTAAGAGAACATGGAGCAATATTGGATTAAAAACCATTTAACCATGATATTGGACGTGGAGATAGACTTATGATAGATAGAACAAAAAACAGCATCAAACCGTTCTGGAGTTGGAACGACAAACTGGAAAAAGCAGAACTGGTGCACCAGATTGAGCAAATGAAAAACAATGGTATCGAAGGCTTTTTCATGCATGCAAGAGCAGGACTTCGGACGCCTTACATGAGTGAAGAATGGTTTCAAATGATAGAAGCCTGCCTTGACAAAGCAGATGAACTTGGCATGCAGGCATGGGCTTATGATGAAAATGGCTGGCCGAGTGGATTTGCAGATGGCCGGGTACCTGATTTGGGCTTGGAACACCAGCAGAAATCGTTACAATTTCTCATTTGGGAAGGACAGGAATTTCCACAGGAAAATGTAATTGCATTTTTTAAAAAGACGGAGACGGGTTTTGAAAGAATCGATACCTTAGAGAAAGGTTCGCTTGTATTTTATTATCAGGTCAATCCATATTATGTTGATGTATTTAATAGGGAAACAATCAGTTATTTTCTGAAATTTACACACGAAAAATACTACGAACGTTTTGGGGAACGTTTTGGCAGTTCGCTGAAAGGTTTTTTTACGGATGAACCACAATTCTGTAAATCCCCATGGTCATTTGTCTTTCCGAAGGAATTTCGAAATACATATGGTTATGAGATTGAGAACCATCTGCCACTGCTATTTTTCGAAGAAGATGGATATGAGGCGGTAAGAAGTGATTTTCGATGCCTTGTGGCAAAACTGTTTCAGGAATCCTTTATCAAACAAATGTATGATTGGTGTAGCGAGCATAACTGTAAGTTGACAGGACACGTGATGGGTGAAAATACCTTGAGTATGCAGATGGATTATACCGGAGGGGTTATGCCGTGTTACGAGTATTTTCATGAACCTGGTATTGACCATCTGAGAAGACGCATTATTACACCTCTTATGCCAAAACAGCTTGGAAGTGTAGCAGCGCAGCTTGGAAAGAAAACTCTCACAGAAACTTTTGCACTCTGTGGCTGGGATATCAGCTTGAATGAGATGAAATGGATAGCCCAATGGCAGTACGTAAATGGTGTTACTTCTCTGTGTCCGCACTTGGAAGCTTACAGCCTTCGCGGAGAGAGAAAAAGAGACTATCCGGCATCACTATTTATGCAGCTCCCATGGTTCGAACATGTGTATTCGGAATTTGCAGATTATTTTACTTCGCTTGGCGCGCTACTGGATTCTGGAAATGATATTGCACCGTTATTAGTGATCCATCCAATCAGTTCTGCTTGTGTTTTATATAATCCATTCGACAGAGCAAAGGCAAGAGCATATAATGCAGAGTTTGAAAAAATCGCACAAGGATTAAATGATGAACATATTCTCTATCATTATGGAGATGAAACGCTTCTAAAGCGTCACGGCAGCGTGAATGTGGAAGAAAGACCACATATACAGATAGGGCGTTGTAAATATAGTGCAGTGCTGCTACCGAATCTTATTAATCTTACGGGGAACACCGTGGATAAATTGCTGGTATTTGCCAATGCAGGTGGAAAACTATATACGGTTGGCAGACTGCCAGAATTTGAAAATGGAAGAGGAACAGCAAATATCCAAAAATTATGTGCACTTGTGAAAAGATGTAATAGTTTAGCTGAATTAAAACTAGAATGTGCATCTGTAGCGCCAGTTGCAGTGCATGATGTAAATGGAAACAATGCAGAGATACATATTACATTCAAAGAAATGGACGCAGATAATAAGCTGCTTTACATGACCAACAATGCGAAACAAGAACAGACAGTTACTGTGGAAGTGTTAGGTAGCTATGTGGTTACCTGCTATGATGCGGTAAAGGACTCTGAGGAAAGAGTGGCAGTGACTACTGTCAATGGCGGAACCAGATTTACATTAGAATTTGGAGAGTATGGAAGTGCGATACTAATGTTGCGAAAATTGACAGATTACTGTGCAGGGGACGAGAGTAGCATGTTAGACGAAAGTAGCATGGTGCAAGAGAACTGTAGGGAAGAAGAACGCTACACAGCTGCGCCAAAATTAGTTGAGATGATACCTCTGGAAAATGAGTTTGACATTATTTCTCGTGATGACAATGCTATTACACTAGATAAATGTACATATCGCATTGATGGCGGGGAATGGCAGCCGGAAATGGCAGTCATCAATCTTCACAATAAAGTATTAGAGTTACAGAGACCATGTAATGTGGAAATGCAGTTTTCTTTTGAGATTGCAGAAGACATTGATTTTGAGAGCATAAACTTATGTATGGAAGATACTGAAAAATTTGAAATTACAATCAATGATACGCAGTATCAGTTTGAAGATTGTGGGATGTTTATAGACCATGCAATTAGACGAAGCAACATTGGAACGTATTTAAAAGCAGGTTTAAACAAAATAATGCTTAGCTGCCGTTTTGCGCAGTCACAGGAAGTATATGATGCTAAATTGACCCCGGGTGTGCATGAGAGCATTTTAAATAAACTCACTTACGACACAGAGTTAGAGAGTATTTATTTAACTGGGAATTTTGGCGTGAGAATGGAAGAATCATATACTTTAGGAGAACGCAGATGTCTGCATGGCGGCAAAACATTTTCATTGACAAAACCCGCAGAGAAGGTAGATATCACTGATATTACGCATCAGGGCTTCTGGTTCTTCTGTGGACAGATGTCTCTATCACAGAAGGTGAGGATAGACAAGCAGGACGATAAGTGTTATGCAATAAAATTAAAGCATTTGAATGCTCCGGCAGCCAGAGTATTTGTAAATGGACACTTTGCAGGGAATCTGATATTCAGTCCATTTAGGTTGGATATTACGGAGCTTGTAACGAATGGGGAAAATGAGATTGTCATTCAAATGCTATCGGGAAACCGCAATCTTTTAGGTCCGCATCACAAGCCGGAAGGGGAAAGTTATACCGTGGGTCCGGATACATTCAGCGATAAACGGGGCTGGACTGATGACCCAGATTTACCGACTTGGACGGACAATTACAATTTTGTCTTGTTCGGAGCAGACTTGGCAGGGAACGAAAAATAAAGGAGAAACGTTGGAACAAATACGATAGTTGCAAAGGTACGCAAGTGGTGCTCGGGAAGTTATCTAGAAGATCAGGATTGCTTCCGTTACAACGGAATTTTCCGCGACGTTTATATTTTGTCAAGACCGCAGAACCACATTCGAGATATTGACATTAGAACTGAGGGTAATGCAATTCAGGTGAAACTAGAAGGAAAGGCAGAGGTTTCCTTATATAATACGGAAGGAAAACTAAAAGGTGTCAATCGCCATGACACACATCCGACGAATGGATATACCATGACAGAGGAAGAATTGGTGGAAGAACTGAAGCTTATGAAGAAGTTGAATATCAACTGTATCAGAACTTCTCACTATCCTCCAACACCTAGATATTTGGAACTCTGCAATCACATGGGATTTTATGTAATGGTGGAAGCAGATTTGGAAACCCATGGATTTGTGAACAGATATCCTTCTAGCACCGTCGTATCCTATGACTGTATTGACGGTAATCCGGACTGGATTGGAAATCAGCCAGAATGGATGAAAGCAAAGGATAAAAGACGTCTCGTTCATAATGACGATGCATGGAAAACTACTGCGATATGCATTCGCATACCACCACGGGATTTTTTGAAAGCACAGCAACGGCTGAATATGTCCCATACGTGGTGCCACAGGAACATGGCAATCACACGGCTTGTAAGATTTTTAGTCAAAAGAATGGACTACAAATCAAGGCAGACAAGGTGTTTGAACTCAATGTTTCCAAGTATACAGCTCAGGCACTTACAAAGGCAATGTACTGGGATGAAATCCAGATCAATCATGCTGTCAACATCCGCATAGATTATAAAGCTTCTGGAGTAGGCTCGAATTCCCATGGACCGGAATTGCTTGAAAAATATAGGCTTGCAGAAAAAGAAATTGAGTTTGGATTCTGGATGCAAGTGTAATGGAAATAGATGCGACTTTAGGGAATAGAAAGACCCTTTGGACGCATCTATTTTGTTTGAGGATATGATAGGGCTTTACATGAGAACCGGTTTGTACTAAAATAAATAGCGAATGTATCGGAAAATTTTAAATACTAGGAGGGTGATTGGCAATGAGCATTACAAGAGAACAAGCATATGATATTTTACGTAAATATATGGTAGGGGAAGCCTATCTTCAACATTCATACGCAGTAGAAGCGATTATGAGAGGATTGGCAAAAAGACTTGCACCAGATGAAGTAGAATACTGGGGAATCGTCGGACTTCTCCATGACTTGGATGAAGAACATTGTGACTGGAAAAATCATCCGGAAGTACATGGACCTACATCTGTTGAGATCTTAAAAAAAGAAGGAGTAGACGACAAGGTACTTCATGATGCCATTTGCGCACACAATCCAAAATCAGGTGTGAAGGCAAAGACAACATTACAATATGCGGTTCTGGCAGCGGACCCAATGAGTGGATTCGTAAAAGCGGTTGCACAGATTTATCCAGACAAAAAGATTGCCAGCGTAAAACACAAATCAGTAATGAAACGTTTTAATGAAGCAAGATTTGCAGCTGGGGCTAACCGTGATTACATGGAGTCAATTGAGTTTACAAAATTAAGTTTGGACGACCTCATTGACGTTGCATTAGAAGAAATGGGAGCAATCTCAGATATATTAGGCTTATAATAAGAAAAGTGGTGCAAAATATTTCCAATTTTGCGCTACTTTTTTGATTTTACTACTTGACTTAGTTATAGACATAGTGCTAAAATATCCTAGCGTGCATAAGAATGCATTGTTTTTTGTGCGCAAAAAAACTTGTAAAAGTTGAAACAAAGCAACCAACAGAATTCATAGGAGGTGAAAAGGATGCCAACATTTAACCAGTTAGTAAGAAAGGGACGTCAAACTTCTGTAAAGAAATCAACAGCTCCAGCTCTTCAAAAAGGTTACAACTCTTTAAGAAAGAGAGCAACTGATGCTTCTGCTCCACAAAAACGTGGTGTTTGTACAGCAGTTAAGACAGCTACACCTAAGAAACCTAACTCAGCTCTTAGAAAGATCGCCAGAGTTCGTCTTTCAAACGGTATCGAAGTAACAAGCTATATCCCAGGTGAAGGACACAACCTTCAAGAACATAGCGTTGTTCTTATCCGTGGTGGTAGAGTAAAAGACTTACCAGGTACAAGATATCACATCGTTCGTGGTACACTTGATACAGCAGGCGTTGCTAAGAGAAGACAAGCACGTTCTAAATACGGTGCTAAGAGACCAAAAGACGCAAAGAAATAAGATTTGCGCAACGTTTTAAAAAGTAACAAAAACAAAAATCGAAGAATCACAAACAGAACTATGATTCCTGTAGGTTGCGGGTTATATCGATAGATGTGCAGTCCCGCACGAACACATTATTTTTCATAGAAAGACACATGTGAGTACCGATGAATTAATTAACCAATTATAATTAAGGAGGGAAGAACCGTGCCACGTAAAGGACATACTCAAAAAAGAGACGTATTAGCGGATCCAGTATACAACAGCAAAGTGGTTACAAAACTTATCAACAGCATTATGTTAGATGGTAAGAAAGGTGTAGCTCAAAAGATTGTATACGGAGCATTTGAAAGAATGGCTGAAAAAGCTGAAAAACCAGCTATGGAAGTGTTCGAAGAAGCAATGAATAACATTATGCCAGTACTTGAAGTTAAAGCAAGACGTATTGGTGGTGCAACATACCAAGTACCAATCGAAGTTAGAGCTGACAGAAGACAGGCATTAGCACTTCGCTGGATCACATTGTATTCTCGTAAAAGAGGCGAAAAGACAATGGAAGAAAGATTAGCAAACGAGCTTCTTGATGCTATGAACAACACAGGTGCATCAGTTAAGAAGAAAGAAGATATGCACAAAATGGCAGAAGCAAACAAAGCATTTGCTCACTACCGTTTCTAATTTCAACCTGATGAAATTGATTCTAAAAATAGGAGGAAAAATTCATGGCTGGAAGAGATTATCCATTGGATAGAACCAGAAATATCGGTATTATGGCTCATATTGATGCAGGTAAGACTACAACAACAGAACGTATTCTTTACTATACCGGTGTTAATCATAAGATTGGTGATACTCATGAAGGTACTGCTACTATGGACTGGATGGAACAAGAGCAGGAAAGAGGTATCACAATCACATCAGCGGCTACAACATGTCACTGGACATTACAAGAAAACTGTCAGCCAAAAGCTGGTGCTTTAGAACATCGTATCAACATCATTGATACTCCGGGACACGTTGACTTCACTGTAGAAGTAGAACGTTCACTCCGTGTACTTGATGGTGCTGTTGGTGTATTCTGTGCTAAGGGTGGTGTAGAACCACAATCTGAAAACGTATGGCGTCAAGCTGACACATACGGTGTACCAAGAATGGCATTCATCAATAAGATGGATATCCTTGGTGCTGATTTCTACGGTGCAGTAGAACAAATTAAGACAAGATTAGGTAAGAATGCAATCTGTATTCAATTACCAATCGGTAAAGAAGATGAATTCAAAGGAATCATCGACTTATTCGAAATGAAAGCATACATCTACAACGATGATAAGGGTGATGACATCTCTATCACAGATATCCCAGAAGATATGGCAGATGATGCTGAATTATATCGTACAGAATTAATCGAAAAAATCTGTGAATTAGATGACGATTTAATGATGATGTATCTTGAAGGAGAAGAACCAAGCGTTGAAGAGTTAAAAGCAGCTCTCAGAAAAGCTACTTGTACTTGTGAAGCAGTACCTGTATGTTGTGGTACAGCTTATAGAAACAAAGGTGTTCAAAAACTTCTTGATGCAGTTATCGAATTTATGCCATCTCCAGTAGATATCGAATCTATCAAAGGTGTAGATATGGATGGAAATGACACAGAGAGAATTTCTTCAGACGAAGAACCATTCTCAGCATTAGTATTTAAGATTATGACTGACCCATTTGTTGGTAAGTTGGCATACTTCAGAGTATACTCTGGAACAATGAACTCTGGTTCATATGTGCTCAACTCAACAAAAGGTAAGAAGGAACGTGTTGGACGTATTCTTCAGATGCATGCAAATAAGAGAGAGGAACTTGATAAAGTATACTCAGGTGATATTGCAGCAGCAATCGGATTTAAGTTCTCTTCAACAGGTGATACCATTTGTGACGAACAACATCCAGTAATCCTTGAGTCTATGGAATTCCCGGAACCAGTTATCGAGTTAGCGATTGAGCCTAAGACAAAAGCTTCTCAAGGTAAACTTGGTGAATCTCTTGCAAAACTTGCAGAAGAAGACCCGACATTCCGTGCTCATACAGATCACGAAACAGGTCAGACAATCATCGCTGGTATGGGTGAACTTCACCTTGAAATCATCGTAGACAGACTTTTACGTGAATTCAAAGTAGAAGCTAACGTAGGTGCACCTCAGGTTGCTTACAAAGAGTCATTCACAAAATCAGTTGATGTTGATAGCAAATACGCTAAACAATCAGGTGGACGTGGACAATACGGACACTGTAAAGTTAGATTTGAACCAACAGACGTTAACGGCGAGCAAACATTCTTCTTTGAATCAGAAGTTGTTGGTGGTGCTATTCCTAAGGAATACATTCCAAAAGTTGGTGAAGGTATCGAAGCTGCTATGAAGTCAGGTACACTTGGCGGATTCCCAGTAGTAGGTATTAAGGCCGTTGTATACGATGGTTCTTACCATGAAGTCGACTCATCAGAAATGGCATTCCACATTGCAGGTTCTATGGCATTCAAAGATGCTATGTCAAAAGCTGCACCGGTACTCCTTGAACCAATCATGAGAGTAGAAGTTACAATGCCAGAAGAATACATGGGTGATGTAATTGGTGACATTAACTCACGTCGTGGACGTATCGAAGGTATGGATGACCTTGGTGGCGGAAAGATCGTAAGAGGATTCGTTCCACTTTCTGAAATGTTTGGATACTCTACAGATTTACGTTCTAGAACACAAGGACGTGGAAACTACTCTATGTTCTTCGAGAAATACGAACCAGTTCCAAAGAGCGTACAAGAAAAAGTTTTAACTGCTAAGAAATAATACAGAAAAAGCATAAAAGACTTGAAAAAACAAATGATTTGAAATATAATCAGATATAACCGAGTAAATAAAAAAAGAATAAATGCCCTTATAAAAAGGGGCTGTAAATTAAGGAGGATTATTCAAAATGGCTAAAGCTAAATTTGAAAGAACAAAACCACATGCTAACATTGGTACAATCGGACACGTTGACCATGGTAAAACAACAACAACAGCTGCTATTACAAA
>JAZQBW010000006.1:0-5733 GCA_045545895.1 Faecalimonas sp. | reverse complement strand
TCGGTTCATCCCTTGCGGATACAGCAGTTGTGGAAAATGTATCCTTTGTAAACGCAAAACATTCCGGCCACGGCGGACTCATCGCATTGGAGTCTGCAGGAACTATCCGAAATGTCTATGTTCAGGTGGATGTAGAATATAACCCGGCGAAGCTAACATCAGTTCTTGCAACCTACACATTTGGTGGAACTACAACAGAAAACGTGTTAATTGAGTATATGAATCCACTTCCAACAAGCGCCACAAGCGGTCACGCTTTGGGCTCCTTGTACCACGGATACGCAAAACACCAAGGCTTCTACGTAATTGGAGCAAATAAAGTTGCCGGTCAGATAGAAGATTTGGGCGGTGGCCTGAAGGATGATTTTGCTGCTTATATGAGCTACGGAGATTACCTAGATGCAGGTGAGAACGCAAGCGCATGGGAGAATGAGTTCTGGGATGTCTACAATGGTATCCCATATCCAAAACATTTGGGCTCACGTGCAGGAGAAGCACCAAAAGTTAGTATTCCGAAATATTTAGGAATCGGCGGAAGCGTTGTTATTGACGGGCTTACCATGCATGACAGAGTCATATTAGGTGCTGACATGAAGGCGCTGGGAATTACTGTAAAAGATGGAGCACTTCATATCCCAGCTAGTGTGCCACGAGGAACCAACGTAAAAATCACAGTAGAGTCTGTATTTGACAGCTCAAAGAAAACGGTACTTCAAGCACCGGCATATGAAACCATCAACATCACCTTGGCAAACACCTATGATGTTGAGACATACAACCGCACTACCTTTGATATAGACTTTGGTACACAGGCAAGTGCGGTAGACGGAGGTAGCTTAGTAAGTGCAACCGTAGACAACAAGAATTTTGCGAAAGCAACGTACCAAGGAGGAATCTTAACATTAGATACCTCAACACTGGCAGACTTTGGCGAGAAAGTACTTACAGTCGTATTTAATAAAGACAACCGCCTGGTAACCGTAACAATCCATGTGGATGTCAGCACCATGGTTATTCGTTCCGAAGAAGACCTGAATAACATGGCTTCAGTCATTACTGAAAACGAAGGGGCAGGACGGTATGTGCTTGGCCAAGACATTACTTGCCAGGGAACCTATGATGCAAACTTGAATGCAACGTTTAACGGAACCTTTGATGGACGTGGATATGCGATTCATAACATGGCTACTACCACAGATAGAGATGGAGACAATCGTGGATTATTGGGTCTCTTCCTCGGACCAAATGGTGTTCTGGAAAATGTATCCTTTGTGAATGCAAAACACTCCGGACAGGGCGGATTCATTGCATCCAAGGCACAAGGAAAGATTAGAAACGTATATATTCAGATTGATATTACAGGTTATAACGCCAATGGTTATCAATGGGCAACTTCTGTTCTTGCTTCTGAGGCGTTTGCAGATTTCTCTACTGATAAGGTGTTCGTAGAATATATTAACCCACTTCCAGCAGACGCAACAAATGGTTATGCGTTATGGCGGTTGTATGGAGGATATGCGAAGCATCAAGGTCTCTATATAGTAGGTGAGGACCAGCTCTACAATGTAATGGAAGACCTGGGTGGCGGGCAAGAAGATATCTATGCGGCATATAGAAACTATGGTGATTTCCTTGCTGCAGAAAATGATTTGACTACTTGGGCAAATGATTTCTGGACAGTGACGAATGGTATTCCATACCCAACGAAACTGGGAACACGAGAAGCTGTGACACCAAATGTTCAGATTCCGGCTGTTGCAGCACCGGGAAGCGACATTGTAATTACAGGAGTAACAATGTTTGATCGTATCATCCTGGATGCAGATGCAAAAGCACTTGGAATTACCGTATCCAACAATGTCATTCTTGTTCCGGAAACAGTGCCGGCAGGAACAACCGTTAACCTAGTAGTACAGTCTGCATTTGACGAAACTAAGAAAGTAAATCTCTCTACAGAGATTCTTACTTCGAAAAATGTAAGCTTGGACGATGTATCAATAGCAGAGATTTATAACAACACTACCTTCCAGGTAGACTTAACACAGTTGGCAGCCGAGATAGGAGAAGCAACTCTTGTTAGTGCAGCAGTAGACGGAAGGGCATTTGTAGATGCGTCTTACGCAAATGGTATTCTCACGTTAGATACAGTGAGCCTTGCCGAGTATGGCCAAAGGAGTGTATCGGCAACCTTCAAGGGAGCAGGAAGCCTTGTGAGTGTCACCCTTCCAATCGATGTATGTACATTGGCAATTGATAGTGAAGCAAAACTTAATAGCATGGCTTCTGTCATCGGGCTTAAGAATGGAGAAGGACGTTATATCCTGACAAAAGATATTACCTGTCAAGGAACTTATGATGCAAACCTGAATACAACATTTAACGGAACCTTTGATGGACGTGGATATGCGATTCATAACATGGCTACTACCACAGATAGAGATGGAGACAATCGTGGCTTATTAGGTCTTTATCTTGGACCGAATGGTGTTCTAGAAAATGTGTCCTTTGTAAATGCAAAACACTCTGGACAGGGTGGATTCATTGCATCCAAGGCACAAGGAAAGATTCGAAATGTGTATGTCCAGATTGATATTACAGGTTATAACGCCAATGGTTATCAATGGGCGACTTCTGTTTTGGGTTCTGAGACATTTTCAGATTTCTCTACAGAGAAGGTGTTAGTAGAATATATTAACCCACTTCCAGCAGACGCAACAAATGGTTATGCGTTATGGCGGTTGTACTGTGGATATGCGAAGCATCAAGGCATCTATGTAGTAGGTGAAGACCAGCTCTACAATGTTATTGAAGGTTCGCTTGATGCTCAAAATGATGTCTACGCAGCATATAGCAACTATGATGGTTTCCTTGCTGCAGGAAATGATTTGGCTGCTTGGTCAAATGACTTCTGGACAGTAACGAACGGTATTCCATACCCAACGAAACTGGGAACACGAGAAGCTGTGACACCAAATGTTCAGATTCCAGCTACTACAGCACCAGGAAGTGAAGTGGCCATTGAGGGAGTAAGCGTGCTTGACCGTGTGATTCTTGCAGAAGAAGCAAAAGCACTTGGAATTACCTTATCCAATAATGTCATTCTTGTTCCGGATAGTGTACCGGTAGGAACCACTGTGAACCTAACAGTACAGTCCATACTGGACGAAACAAAGCAAGTAACTCTTTCTACAGAGATTCGCGTTGCAGAGACGGGATTAAAAGAAATCACATGGGAAGATTTTGGTTTTACAGTAGGAAATACCTATAGTGGTGCCACAGATGAAAGTTCAGCATCTTCCAATGCAAGAACTTATACAGCAGCTACAAATATGAACAACACCGTATTTGAAGGCGATGTCATTATAGCAAACGGCTCTGAAATGCGATACGGTGGTAACGCGTATAACCAAGGCTTTAGAATACAAGTCAAAGATGATGCATTTATTTTGACAAGTGGACAGACATATATATACGCTGGCAATCAAAGTGGAGAGAATGAATACGAACTTCCGGCAAATGGGACTATCACAGTTAAGGTTCCAAAAAGTCGTGCAGCTGCGTATGGTCTCAATAGTTTCGCCGGCGAGCAGTTTACTTTGAAAATTAAAATGTCGGAATGGGACGGCAACACTGGATGGTCAGGCATGAAATTAAGTGTATGGATTAACGATGTTGTGGTAGAAGAAAATCTCAGCGTTGCAAGTGGATCTCTTGGAAATTATTTCTGTGCCTGCGTATATGGTTCTGTGACACCGGCAGCACCATTGACAAAGCTTACATGGGAAGATTTTGGTTTCACGGTAGGAAATACCTATAGTGGTGCCACAGATGAAAGTTCAGCATCTTCCAATGCAAGAACTTATACAGCAGCTACAAATATGAACAACACCGTATTTGAAGGAGATGTTGTTATAGCAAACGGCTCTGAAATGCGATACGGAGGAAACAACTTTAATCAAGGCTTTAGAATACAAGTCAAAGATGATGCCTTTGTATTAACGAGTGGACAGACATATATATACGCTGGTAATCAAAGTGGAAAGAATGAATACGAACTTCCGGCAAATGGGACTATCACAGTTAAGGTTCCAAAAAGTCGTGCAGCTGCGTATGGTCTCAATAGTTTCGCTGGCGAGCAGTTTACTTTGAAGATTAAAATGTCGCAATGGGACGGCAACACTGGATGGTCAGGCATGAAATTAAGTGTATGGATTAATGGTGTTGTGGTAGAAGAAAACCTCAGCGTTGCAAGTGGATCTCTTGGAAATTATTTCTGTGCCTGTGTATATGGTTCAGTAACACCAAAATCAAAATAAATAAATTTAGTTGATTAGTTAACAGGAGGTTATCGATTTGACAAAAAATTTAAAAAAGAAAAAATGGTGGAAGGATAAAAATTTTCTGTTTTACTGCCTTTTGATGGCATTTCCACTTGTACAATTTCTTGTTTTTTATATAGGTGTCAATTTCAACTCTATATTAATGGCCTTTCAAAGAATTGACATACAAAAAGATACAGTGGAATGGACTGTTTCAAATATACAGAACGCGTTTCAGATGATGACAGGGTCACCGGAATTATTGTCTGTTCTGTCAGTGTCAGTCGTTTCATATGTGATTTTGACAGGGATTGGAATTCCGTTAGGATTATTCTTTTCCTACTATATCTATAAAAAATTGCCGCTGAGTGGAGCATTTCGCGTGATTTTGTTCCTGCCATCTATCATGTCAGCAATTGTTATGGCAACTATATTCCAATTCTTCGTGGAACGTGCCATACCAACTGCGATGATGCAGTTCTTTGATGTGGAAATGATGGGATTGATGGAAAATCCGGAAACAAGATTTGCTTGTATTCTCTTTTACAATATATTGATGGGATTTGGGGCAAATGTCCTCATGTACACCAACAGTATGAGCGGAATCTCTCAGGAAGTAGTAGAAGCCTCGCAGTTAGACGGGGCGTCTACTCTCCAGGAATTTTTACATGTAACATTGCCGATGATTTATCCGACAATAGCCATGTTTATATTTACCGGAATAGCCGGTATATTCACCAACCAGTTGAACTTGTTTTCTTTCTATGGAGCTGCGGCACCGGGTGGAATCAGTACTTATGGTTACTATTTCTACACCAAGACACAGGGCGCAAAATCCATAGCAGAATATCCGCTATTATCGGCGATGGGACTCTTTATGTCCGCGGTAGCAGTTCCACTTACATTGCTGGTGAAAGGGTTATTGGAAAAATTCGGACCGAGTGAGGATTGAGGTGAGTATGATGAGGCAAAAAGAAAAAGTCCATTGGACATTTATGAAGGTTGTATTATTAGTCGGTTTGATTGCATATACAATATGCCTGTTTCTTCCAATTATTTGGGGAATCATTACCTCATTCAAAGGGCAATCGGATTTCCGAATCAACGTAATCGGTTTGCCAAAAGAATGGATCTGGAATTATTCACAGGTATATGAACAGTTTGTAATACCAATATTTACAGATGCAGGAACCGTACATATACAAATGAGCGAAATGCTTATAAATTCGCTCTTGTATGCAGTTGGGTGTGCATTCTTCAGCACATTAATACCTTGTATTACGTCCTACTTGTGTGCGCGTTACGATTACCTTTTGTCAAAAATTATCTATGTAATCGTAATTGTAACCATGATATTGCCGATAGTAGGAAGTTTGCCATCTGAAATCAGAATGGCAAGAGCAGTGGGAGCATT
>JAZQBW010000005.1:0-3901 GCA_045545895.1 Faecalimonas sp. | reverse complement strand
CTGATATGCCCCCTGTCAAGTAGACAGGTTAAATATCTAAAAACAATTATGACTACCGTATCTTCGGATGCGGTAGTTGTTTTTTATGAACAGCTATGCTGTTGCACTAATTCTTATTGCTCTTGTTTAATTTCTTATCTGGAGCATATCTATCTGTCAACACCTTGCCGTAGGTGCTTCGCAGTGTTGACAGATAGATATGTCTCCAGATTTTTTACACTCAAGAGCAATAAGAATTGCTATGATTCTCGTTGAGAATCCTTCCTTTTAAGCCACCCATTTTTCTTTATACTTTTTAATCCGTTTGTTTTCTGCGATTGGGTAAGCTATTGGTTCATCAGATGTTAGGGCTTCTGTTCTAACTTCTAATGGTGTTTTGCAGTGATATCTGTCCTGTGGACGTTCCTCGCTGTAGAATCGTATATAATCATGGATTGCAAATCTTAAGGATTCCTCGTCTGTGATGTCATACATTTGATACATCTCAGATTTTATGATTCCCCAGAAACCTTCGGTTGGTCCATTATCTATGCAGTGTCCGACTCTTGACATTGACTGTTCCATTTGATGTTCCTTTAGTTTCATTTGAAACACTTTGCTTGTATACTGAAATCCACGGTCACTGTGGAATAACGGTTTTGCATTCGGGTTAGCTGCGATTGCTTTATCAAAAGTTTTAAAAACCAGTTGGTTATTGTTTCTAATATCAAGGACATATGCAACTGGAAAACGGTCATATAAATCCAGAATCGCACTCAAATATAGTTTCTTGTCCTGACCAGGCACTTTAAACTCGGTCACATCTGTTGCCCATTTCTCATTAGGAGCTGTTGCATAGAAATCTCTGCCAAGCTTATTTTCAGCAATCGTTTCTGGTTTTGAAGAGGTGTATTTCTTCTTTTTCTTTCGGATTACTGCATGAATGTCCAATTTCTTCATGATACGATGTACTCGCTTTTGCTTGTAATTCGTGTGGTTGAAGTGATTGATCCATGAAGTCATTCGTCTATAGCCTAAGATGTGATTGAACCGTTCATCGTATTCCTTTATAAGCTCTGCCAGTTTCATGTTTTCTAATTCATAGTCAGAGACTTCTCGATGAAGCCATTTATAGTAAGCAGCTCTTGATATTTCAAAGAATTCACACATCCAATTGATACTCCAGCCTTCAGTTTCATAATAAAACTTTATTGTCATATATTTTGATTCATAGCGTTGTTTTCCTAGCCTCACATCCTTTCGAATTCCTGTACTTTTTTTAACAATAAAGCTATTCTTTCTTGCTCTTCAAGTTTCTTTTTCAGACGTATATTTTCTCTTCGAAGAAGTTCTAATTCGCTTAATTCATCATCTGACTTGTGGTGTCCTCGCTTATCAAGTAAACCATTATCACCCTTTTCGTCATATTTTCTTACCCATGTATAAACCTGACTATAGGATACATCATAACGACTTGCAGTTTCTTTATAATTACGGTTGTGTTCGATACAGTATGTTACGATTTCTTTACGTTCTTCAATAGTTGTTTTTCTTCTTGCTTCTGCCATATAGACCTCCCTGTTAGGACAATAATCCTTAAGTTCTCTATTGGCATTATACAATGAAACCCAGTTTTGTAGTTGAGATTTTGAGCGAAGATTATATTTTGCAGCTATATCATTATAAGAACCTTCTCCAGATAAGTATTCTAATACTGCATTCTCTTTGAATTTGGAGGTGTACGTTTGATTGCCGCCTGTCTTTATAAATGCTGAAGGACCATGTTCCCTATATATGGGTAACCACTCATTAAGCATTGATTTACATTTCTTTTCATCAAAATGAATTCCATACTTCATACATATCTCTTTGTGCGAGAGATTTCCTAAAAGATAATCTTCACATGCTTTGATTTTAATTTCAGATGAATATTTTGACATAGAAAAATCCCCTTAAGTAGATTTTGGTTATTTACCTTGTCTACTTAAGGGGAATCATATCATTTTGACTTCTTCCTGGGTAAAAAATTTCTTAATTTAGAATTTTCACAAGCTTTTTAATTGATTTTCGAAGGGTTTCATAGCACAATCCATAGGATTGTAAAGAACCGCCGTAAGGGTCTAAAATCTCCAACTCATCACCTACAAAATCTGTAAGCACATATACATTTTCGATGTGGGCATTTTCGAACTGCGCCAGCACCTTTTCCCTTTGCTTCTTTTCCATCGTAAGCACCAGCGTGCCCTCGGTAATATCCTCATTGGTAAGTGCTCTTGAAGTAAAATTCTCCAAAGTAATGCCATTACTAATCAAAACCGCTTCCGCCTTGCCATTCATCGGCTCTGGAAAAGAAACTACCAAACCTCTCGCCAGCACTTCTACATCATGTTTTAAAGCTAAATCATTCAATATTCCCATTGCCATTGGCTCTCGACAGCTTCCGGAGCGGGCAACAAAAATAATTCGTTCTAGTTTTTCCATATTTCCCCCTAATTTATACATGGATGACCTGATGTCCCGCAGCCTTGAGCAAGCGGTTCATGATTGCCTGTCCAATTCGAGGAGTTTTGAAACTCTCAGAATAGATTACATCTACATCTAGTTTATCACAATCTCGAAGAATCTTGTACATATGTCTTGCAATCGAGTCTTCTTCCTCGCGCGTGCCAATACTAAGTACAACATCTGCTTTATAAAGCATTTTAGTCTCTTCCGTGACAATGACTGCTACCTTTTTGCCTTCTGCCTTTGCCCCCTGGATTAGTATTGCAATCTGCTCTACTACTTTTTCCTTTTCTCCATCCACAATCACCATATCCGCCTTTGGTGCATAGTGCTTATATTTCATGCCTGGCGCCTTTGGCTTGGTCGTGTCGTCTGCCGCAATAATTCCTGGGTCGATAATGACTTCCTCGCCCAACACCTCCGACAACATCTCTGGTGTAATATATCCTGGTCGAAGCACCATAGGCACATCTTCCGTCAAATCAATAATCGTCGATTCAATACCAATGCCTACTGCACCACCATCAAGAACCATTGCGATTCTTCCCTCTAAGTCTTCTACCACATGCGATGCCTCGGTCGGACTTGGTCTGCCAGAAGTATTCGCGCTTGGGGCAGCAATGAGCTTGCCACTCTTTCGGATCAACTCTAAGGCTACTGGGTGATTTGGCATACGCACTGCCACCGTGTCCAATCCACCTGTGGTCGCATAAGGTACATTTTCGTTTTTCCATACGACCATTGTAAGTGGCCCTGGCCAAAATGCCTCTGCCAATTTCTTTGCCTGCTCTGGTACTTCCTTTGCCACTCTTTCCAAGTCAGAAACCTCTGCAATGTGGATAATCAACGGATTATCCGATGGGCGCCCCTTTGCTTCGTATATCTTCTTCGCTGCGTCTGGATGCAGTCCATCTCCTCCGAGTCCATACACCGTCTCGGTAGGAAAAGCCACCAGTTCACCTGCTGCAATCAAGTCGCCTGCCTCCTGCATCTGTGCCTGATTTATATTGTCTACATCTATCTTATATACTTTCGTTTCCATGTTTATCTATCCTCAATATTTAATGCACATATTATAGTCTATCCATAATTTTCTTGTCAACAAATTCACATTTTCTCCTTATTTGCTTGCACTTTTCCACAAGTTGTACTAAAATAGTAGCAAGTCTAACGGCTTAATAATGATCATTATTTTATAAGGAGGAACAAAATTATGGCATATGTAATTTCTGACGCTTGTGTAAGCTGTGGAACATGTGAAGGCGAATGTCCAGTAGGCGCTATCTCAGCTGGTGATGGACAGTACGTTATCGATGCTGACGCATGTGTAGATTGCGGTACTTGTGCTGGCGCTTGCCCAGTAGGTGCTATCAACGCATAATTGATTTAGTACATGAAAAAAGCTGTCACTTCGGTG
>JAZQBW010000004.1:0-34409 GCA_045545895.1 Faecalimonas sp. | reverse complement strand
AAGCAACTAATACACCCTGGATTTAGTCTTATCAACTCCATATGATTCCTCTTTCTTTTTTACAACACAATATTACCTAACACTTCTCCAATTGGTTCTTGAATGCACAAATCCGCATGTGAGTCTCTTGGAGTGGCGCTTTTATTAATGACAACCAAATATTTGCCCCGGAAGTAGTCGATAAATCCAGCTGCCGGATAGACCACTAAGGATGTCCCGCCAATAATCAACATGTCTGCTTCACTAATTGCACGAATAGACTCTCGTATCGTCTCATTATCTAGCCCCTCTTCATACAACACCACATCTGGTTTTATCGTGCCTCCACATTCACATTTTGGAATCCCTTTTGAGTTTTTTACATATTTTGCATCATAGAATTTTTTACACCTTTGGCAATAGTTTCGATGAATACTTCCATGCAGTTCTAGGACATGCTTACTTCCTGCCATTTGGTGCAATCCATCTATATTCTGCGTAATGACTGCCTCTAATTTTCCTGTTCGTTCTAACTCTGCCAATTTTAAATGTGCTTTGTTCGGCTTGGCATCTAGAAACATCATCTTATCTTTATAAAATTGATAAAAGAGTTCTGGCTTTTGTACAAAAAAAGTATGACTGACGATCCTTTCAGGCGGATAGGCATAATTCTCCTGAAAGAGTCCATCGGCGCTTCGAAAATCAGGTATATTACTTTCCGTCGAAACTCCCGCCCCACCAAAAAAAACAATGTTTTGACTTTCATCTATCATTCGTTGTAATTCCTTTTGCTTGTCCATATGAACCCTCTCTTTTTTCTCTAGATTTTTGCAAAATCCACTTCACACTTACCTTCAAATATTCCAACCGGAACGCCGTCTTCAAATCCATACACATTAAGAATATCTTCTTGTTCCCGGTTATATACAATAATTCTCCTGTTGTCTAGGTCTACAATCCAGTATTCTCTTACACCCGCTTCTATGTATTTTGCTAATTTTATGGACATATCCTTCTTTTTGGTAGTTGGTGATATAATTTCAACGATAAGGTCTGGTGCTCCCAAAATACAACGTTTATTAATTTTGTCTTTATCACATATAATTAGGATGTCTGGTTGCACCATAGTTCTATCGTCACAGTCAAGCTGCACATCTATTGGCGAGGTTAACACCTCGCAATGACCTTTATTCTTTTTAATATACTCTTTGAATACATATGCTATTTCTATAACAAGTTTTTGATGTTCATACGATGGAGCAGCCATATTATATAGCACTCCATCAATCAACTCAACACGATTATCGTCCGGAATAGCATAATAATCTTCGAGTGTAAACTCTCCTTGTCTTTTTGTTAAATAGCTATTTCCTTTTTCTCTAATAAAATTATCTTCAGGTACTTTCAAAACAAGTTCAATCGCAAGTTTTTCTTCATACGTAATTTCTAAAACTTTATCATCTGTAAATAGGTTCTCCACTGTGTTTAGCGAAACGCCTGACAACATGGCTATTGTTTCACTGGAATAACCGAGCTCCTCTTTTCTTTTTTGTAATTCATTGATTGTCATACCTTTTCACCTTTTCTACTTCTGATATAAAACATTCTCTTTGCGACTTTTTTATATTTTATCATACCTATTCAATATGTCAATTGAGTTTCAAGCCATTTCTTTACATCAAATAAGCTTTCAAATATCCGTCCTGCAAGTTCTCTCATTTCTTCGTCCGGTTGCATTAAGTCTGGAACCATAATTGGGAACATTCCCGCACGATAAGCCGAGCGGATTCCATTATATGAATCTTCAATTGCAATCGCTTCTTCGGGTTTTACTCCAAGTTTGTCGCAAGCCATAAGATAAATATCCGGCTCCGGTTTGCTTCTTTCTAACATATCTCCACAAGTTAGATTGTCAAAATATTGTCTCAAGTCGGCATCTATCAATTGTTTAGATACAACAGCCGCCCTTGTAGAAGATGCCACGCCAACTTTGTATCCATTTTCTTTTAAATAAACTAATAGTTCTTTAATACCGGATTTTAGTGGTAATCTTCCACCATCATACCTTTCATGATATAAATCAGAGCGTTCTTTTTTCCATGCATCATAAGGAAAGTCTTCCCCATAATGCGCCAAAAATATTTTTTTGCTTTCTTCGTATGTAACTCCAAGACATTTCATTAAAACTGGTTCAATATTTGGAATATTATATTTTTCTGCTACTACTTTCCAACAGTCAATGATACATTTTTCCGAATCAAAGATAACTCCATCCATATCAAATATGACCGTTTTGTATCCTTTTTTCTTCATGTCTACTCCTAAGCTTCTTCTTTGTTTCGAATCATATTTAGTATTGCTATTAATGTAGCAAATAAAACACCTGCAATTGGCCACACTATCCATGTTCTGTCCCATTCAAATGTCAGGAAACTATACGCTAGATAAACTGCGGTTACAACCGTCCAATAAATTGCACCAACACGCCCATTTTTCTTATTATTTCGTTTTGAAATTCTACTATATTCACCTTCTTGAAGAAGTTCTTCATAACTTTCCCAGATAATTCCGTTACGAACCAAAACATAAACTCCCAATGCAACCATACAAAGCAACATACATACACCTAGACATACCAAGAAATCATTTTCGGTAAACATAAGCATCATAAACAACGGAACTACCGATAAAATACAAAGGCACACACCAACCGCACAATTTCTTACATAACAGCTGCGATAACGCTTCCGTTCTGCGCGAACCATGCCTTCTACCCCATATGCAATCTCGATGTCCTCTAATTCCAGAAATTCATACTCTTGTGTTTTTGAACCACTGGTAATAAAAAGAAATACTGCCGTTGCGACTAAGGAAATTAGAATAATCAATCCAACCATTACAGCACTCTCTTCTGTAAAAACACGAGAAAAGAATCCTATTTCAGTTGCTCCTGCAAGCAAAATCAGTATGACCGGTGACAGAATACAGAGTGCAACCCCTAATGCAATACTTGGTGCTGTCAATTGCTTTAACCTTAAAAACTCATTTGCCTGTTCCATGCTAACATAATATTTTGGTTGAAAACTTTTTTCTGCAAATTCATTGGTGCATTCGTCCTCACCAATTTCATCTTTTAACAAGTAGTCCGTACTCACCTCAAAGACTTTGCTTAAAAGTAGAATTTTATTCAAATCCGGCACGGATTGTGCACTCTCCCATTTCGATATTGATTGACGGGATACTCCAACTTTCTCAGCCAGTTCTTCCTGTGACCATCCATTCTTTTTTCTCAATTCCATAATTTTGTCTGCTAAAATCATAACATCCTCTCCTTTCATGGCTTCAGTTTACATTTTTTAGCAGTTGCATACCACCACTTTGGCTTGGAAATTTGTCAACCAGTGGTTGCATAGGGTCATTATACACCTAAAAAAGAACATACACCATAAAAATGTATGTTCCCCCACAAAATTTTATTTTAAATATTCTTCAAGACAATTATCTTCTTAGCGTTTCTTTGCTATAAGTTCGAGTATCGCATCCGCCGCTTTCATTGCTCCACCACATCTATGAAAACCATCTGCTATAATCTCTGCATTTTTCTTATATGCAGTATCACTCAACACCTCATTTACCGCGTATCTGATTTCTTCTGTTGAATTCTTTTTCAAGAACAATCCTGCCCCAAGTTCTTCGGTCCGATTCGCAACGCCGCCCTGCTCCGCTGTCTGCGGAAACATTACTAGCGGAACACCGAAATAAAGTGCCTCGCTTACGCTATTCATTCCACAATGTGTTATAAACACATCTGTAGCTTTTAGAACGGCTATCTGATCTACAAATGGTTCTATAACAATATTTTCTGGTACTTCACCCAACTTCGATATATCTGTGTCTTTTCCAACAGACATTAAAACATCATACTCACTGTCTGCAAATGCTTTGATGCAATTTTTATAAAATGACATCAACACTGTGTTTACTGTTCCAAGCGAAATATAGATAAGTTTGCGTTCGCCTTTTTTGTATACTGTGTCACTCTTTCGAATCACTGGTCCCACAAAAGTATATTTATCAGAAAATGTCTCTGCACAGGGTTGAAATTCGGGCGATGTATATACAATTGTATTTGTATCATTATCATTTTGAATAATGTCTAAAATATTATTGATAGGATAACCTTTATCCTGCAATCGTTTTATGTCTTTCTGAATCTTAGGAATTGCGATAAGCATTTTCAACAAATCCGCCAAACTCTGCTTCATCACTTTGGCAGACTCTTTATTGAACGCAAACGTTGTTGTTGATGAGATAAATGGTATTCCCAGTTTCATTGCAAGCGCTTTTCCCCATACTGCCATAGAATCTGCTACGATACAATCTGGTTGAAAGTATTCCATCTCTTTACAAACAATATCGTCTAAAGATAATGTTGTATCCACTAATACTTTTGTAGAAAGTGCAATATCTTTTCCAATCTTTGCACCATCTTCCTTGCTTAAATTGAATTCTGCATCGAATCTATCACAACTGATGAATTTCGCACCAGTCTCTTCAATTGCCTCTCGAAAAAGTTCATAAGAATAATATCGCACTTCATGTCCACGACTTACCAATTCTCTTACTACTTCCAGTGTAGGATTTGTATGCCCATACGCAGGTATACAAAAATATACAATTTTATACATTTTTATACCTCCTGTTTTGCTTGCCTTCTCAGTATATCTAAATGCTCAAAAAACTGGTTTGCATCTATAAGTGCTAATCCTTGCGTAATATCACCTAACACAACCAATTCTGTTCCCTTTGATAAATGGAACATCTTTCTTGCTTTTTCTGGTATCTGTATAGTTCCTTCTTCATTTATTTTTACTGTCCCGAAAATATACTTTCCTTTTGGTCCAATTTCTGATATCATATCGGACTCAAAATTTACAATGTCATCTAGGGAAACATTGAATACTCTCGCTAGTTTATTCCCATGCACCATATCTGGTACGCTTTCATTGTTTTCCCATTTTGCCACGGTTTGTCTGGAAACACCAACTTTTTCTGCAATTTCTTCTTGTGTATACTTATGAAGCTTTCTTAAATATAGAATGTTCTCTCCAATCACGCTTTTCACCCCCATGACAAGTATATCAGTATTTCTTTTGAACTGCCACCAACCAAAGTTAACATTTATTACTTTTTAATGTTAGTATTTGTGGCTTTTTATACAAATGCAACAAATGAAGCTGTAGCGAATTGTTCCTTAATATACTCGTCTAAAATTATCGAATTGGACATTTTAATCCGCAAAACCATATCAAATGTCCAATTTTCTCAACATCTTGGATATTTGCTTTACTAAAATGTGTTCCTATGTCCAATCACCTTATAATATAGCTTTAAAATTGGTTTAAGGAGATATTTTTAAAGTGCGTTGGACATAATATCTTTAATTTGCTTACATAATATCCAAAAAACAATATTTTATTACTTGTCTTTGGATGATTACTTTCAAAAAAAGATACCTGCGAAAACAGGTATCTTCATCAATCATCTTTATAAAACTACATCCACTTCTTTAATCTCATAATATTCAAACAATTTTACAACATCTGCATCAATCAACTCGCCCGGTACCGCTATTGGAATTGCCGGTGGACAGGAAACAGTTGGAACTCTGCAGATTCTTCCAAGTGCTTCTCGAACATGAACTGTCTCCGGTATTGCAAACATCGACTCACGAATTGACATCATCTGCTTCGTGCGAACAACTGGAATCTGTTCTTTTTTTTCATATTCCACATAGTTGTCCCCCAACGCCACTATGAGTTTCTTCAAATCATCTTCCGTGTTTTCCGGCGTCAACATGAATACAAGATAGTCTGGGTCTGCATATTCACACTCCACATGACATGAACGTAATGTCCCAATCAATTCCTGATTTGAAACACTATTTGGAATTTCAACTGTAAGTTTTAGCGGATCACTTTTTCTAACCTTCCATCCATTAAACTCCAGTTGTTTCGTATATTTTTCTTTTAAATCTATGATTTGTTTTAATCGTTCCTGATAACCATCAGCCAAATATTGATTACACAAATCCAAAGATGCCATAATTAAATACGATGGACTAGTAGAGCCAAATAATCCCATGGCATACTTTGCCTGTTCCACAAAAACTTTTGGGGCATTTTTTCCAATGTGCAAATAAGCGCCACCAGTCAATACAGGTAATGTTTTGTGTGCAGAATCACAACAGATATCCGCACCCAAATCCAATGGGTGCTGTGATGGTTCCAAAAATCGAAGGTATGCACCATGGGCATTGTCAACTGCTAAGATTGTCCCATATTTATGACAAATATCTGCAATTTCTTTTATATTGCTCTGTCCCCCAAGATAATCTGGACTAGTAATATATACTGCCACAACATTTTCATGTTCTTGCAAAACATTTTCTACCGTTTGCGAAGAAACCGGGCAACTGCAAATAGATTCTGCTGTCTCTTCCGGCCAAAGCCAAATCACATCAAAATCCAACAGGGTTGCAGCATAGATAAATGCTTTATGAACATTTCTTGCCGCTACAACCACTGGTCTAGTACCTTCTTTTTTTTGCAACATTGCTAAATATAACATTGCACGAATGCACTGACTGGAGCCTTCTGTAGAAAACAGCGTTTTTGCAGAACCGAACAATGTTCTTGCATTTTCTTCACTTTCGGCTATGATCCCTTCTGCTTCGTACAAAGAATCTGCACCGTTTATTTCCGTTATATCGAACATCTCGCACCCAATTGTGTATTTTCCTTTATGTCCCGGCATATGAAAACGACTTGTATTGCTCTTTGCATATGTCTTGACAAAATCCGCAATTGGAGTTGTCATCTTTTTATTTTCCTGTTTCATCTTCCGCTACCTTAATCATAATTGCACATTCCATACGTTTTCTAAATAGTTCACAGCCCGGTTCATAGATACCGCGGATGGAACCGCTTGCATGATAGGCATTTGCTGCGCAACCACCTGAACAATATAATTTTGCCCAGCAGCCTTTACATTCTTCTCGTGAATAGGCATTGCAGCTACGGAATTCTTCACGAACATGGTTATTGGTCACTCCGTTCCATACATCGCCAAGTTTGTATTCTTCTTCCCCTACAAATTGGTGGCATGGGTATAAATCGCCCCATGGTGTCACTGCTATATACTCTGTCCCGGAACCACAGCCTGAGATTCTCTTATAAATACATGGTCCACCGGTTAAATCAATCATGTAATGATAGAAGGTGAAACCATTTCCTTCTTTTTTTCGTTTAATCATTTCTTTTGCGAGGATTTCATACTGTTCTTTTACAATCTCTAAATCCTCCTCTGTTAGTGCAGCCGGATCATCCGGTGCACAAACTACAGGTTCCATACTAAGTTCTGTAAAGCCCAAATCTGTCATATGGAATATGTCTTCTGTAAAATCCGGATTTGCATGAGTAAATGTACCACGCATATAATAATCTTTGCCACCCCGTGATTCTACAAGTTTTTGAAACTTTGGAACAATCTTTTCGTAGCTTCCATTTCCAGCATAATCCACACGTGTGCGATCATGGATTTCTTGTCTTCCATCCAAACTGAGTACAACATTGCTCATTTCTTTATTGGCAAATTCGATGACATCATCATCGATTAACATACCATTTGTCGTTAATGTGAAACGGAAATTCTTATTATGTATTTTTTCTTGTGTTCTGGCATAGGCAACAAGTTCTTTTACCACATCCCAATTCATAAGAGGTTCACCGCCAAAGAAATCAACTTCCAGATTTCTTCTAGTACCTGAGTTAGCAATGAGAAAATCTAGCGCCTGTTTTCCTACCTCAAAACTCATAATAGCACGTTCACCATGGTATTTTCCCTGGCTTGCAAAACAGTATGCACAGTTTAAATTACAAGTATGTGCCACATGTAAACAAAGGGCTTTAATCACATTGCCCGAACGTTCTTTGAAAGTTCCTGCAACATCTGCAAACGTATCTTCTGTATACAGTTTTCCTGCTTGAACTAGTGATTCTACGTCTTCTATGCAGAGGCGAAGTTCCTGTTCTGTCACATCATCCCTATCACCATATTTCTCCAGCATATCTGCTATAATTTCATCCGCAGACTTCTCTTTATACAAAGCGATTATGTCATATGCCACTTCGTCTACAACATGAATTGCTCCGGAGCAAGTATCTAAAACAATGTTGTAACCATTTAATTTATATTGATGTACCATGTTTACATCCTCCATTTTTTGTATATCATTAAAAATGCTGCCGTTTCAGGCAGCATTCTTCTCATTCATGAAATAAATTATTCTTCTGTTTTTTCACATGCTTGATTAGCTACACCGCAGCTTGTTTTACATGCTGATTGGCAAGAAGTTTGGCATTCGCCACAGCCACCGTTTTGTGCACTTTCACATAAGTTACGAGTTTCAAGTGTCTTAATTCTTTCCATGCTTAACATCTCCATTTTCAATAATATCGTAATAATGAGTTTGTCACAATATGTATCCGTTCAAAACTCTTTATTTATGATAACATGGCATTATTAAAGTGTCAATCTATAAATATTTTCAATATCTTTTTCTTTTAGTACAACGAAACCTCCCAAGGTTCCATCATTTCCATTCCCATAACTTGCAGTATGGGCAAGATATGGAATATCTTCTTCTTTTCCACCAAGTTCAGCCATTGTCTGAGGCATTCCTATAGATCTTAAGAAATTACGAAATGCCTTGATGCCTGCTTTGGCTGTATTCTCCGGCTTCTCATAATCCATTTCGCATCCCCAAACGCGAATTGCAAGCTGAACAAATCGCATTACGTCATGATTCATATTGTATTCCATCCATGCAGGGAATACGACTGCAAGTCCAGCGCCATGAGCACAGTCATAAAGAGCTGAAAGTTCATGTTCAATATCATGACTTGCCCAGTCTTGGTCACGTCCAACACCGCAGCAATCATTATGCGCCAACATACCTGCCCACATAATATTTGCACGAGCTTCATAATCATTTGGATTTTCAATCACCTTAGGTGCCTCATGAACCATTGTAAGCAAAAGCCCTTCAATCAATCGGTCCGTCACTTCCACATCTTTTGTATTAGTAAAATAGCGTTCCAGCAAATGTGCCATAATATCTGTCACACCACAAGCGGTTTGATAAGCAGGCAAAGTCTGTGTCAAAGCAGGATTTAAAATAGAAAATACAGGACGAAGCACATCACCTCCTGCGCTTCTCTTTAACATTCCTTCTTCCTTTGTAATGACAGAGCCTGGACTGCCTTCACTTCCTGCTGCAGCAATAGTTAAAACAGTTGCTACCGGAAGAGCTCTCTCTACTTCTTTTCCACAATAAAAATCCCAGAAATCCCCATCATACAAAGCACCTATAGCAATTCCTTTAGCAGAATCAATGGTACTTCCACCACCAACTGCCAAGATAAAATCAACATTTTCCTTTTTACAAAGCTCAATTCCTTCATACACAAGTCCACTTCTTGGATTTGGCTTTACACCACCAAGTTCTACAAAATCAATATCAGAGCTTTTTAAAGATTCTTTTATCCTATCAAGTAGACCAGAGCGAACAACGCTACCGCCACCATAATGAATCAAAACCTTAGTTCCACCAAAACGCTTTACATATTTTCCCGCATTGTTTTCCTCATCTTTTCCAAAAACAAAGTAAGTTGGACTATAAAATGTAAAATTATTCATAACTACCTCCCATTTGATAGATTGTTTGAATAATCATATCATAAAGAGTCTCATTTTACAACTCGTGAGAAAACGGCAAGGAATGTCGCTCTCCTTGCCGTCTGCTTTTTAATTATCTTCAGTTTTTGTAAATTCATACGAAAAACTTTCTTCGCCCTCACTGCCAGACAAGACTAATTTGTTCTTATTAACCTTGTAAGTGTAAATGCAATCAGTTACTCTGTTATCTTCGAAATCAATGCTTACCATATTTTTGTCTTTAGTAATAGTGTACTCAAAGGAATATGTATTGCTTGGAAGAATCATATTGCCCTTTCCGCTTCCATCAAATTGATAAACAGTTGTACCATCAAGATCCCATGTTCCTTTTAACACATCGCCTTTTGAGCATCCATTAATAACAATGACTATACTAAATGTAAGCATGAAAACCATGATCTTTTTTAATATTTTTATTATTTCTTTGTTTGCATAATTTTGCATAGAATGTCAACTCCTTGTTGTATGCTATTCTGTTAAAAAGGCTGTGACGGACGTTGCCGCCACAGCCTCTTAATAAGGTATATTGATATTATTTCTTATAAACCTTTTCCTTGTCAAGTACTGTTAATTTTATGATTCCCAAACCATTAACAAATAAAATTGCAACAAGAAGCCAAATAATGTGGCCGTCTCCTGTCTTTGGACTTTCCGAATCAGAAGACTTCACATTTTCTTCAATAGTGTTGGAACAATCATCACATTTACCATCCTGATTACTGTCCTTATGAGATGTAAGTGCAGGTATAACAACACTTTCCTTATTTGAAATTTCAACCAAACCAAGTGCATCCTCAAACCATTTATCACAAGTTTCGCAAATATGGTACTCTTTGTTTCCGACAGAAGCACAGCTTGCTGCTTTAGCATTAACCTTGCTAATCTTGTGTGTATGACCTAATGCAGGTTGTAAAACAAATCCACATTGTACACATGTTTGCGGCATTGTTTCTGTTGCCTCATCACCCGGAGTATGCGCAATCACTTCTTCTTTCAATCCACAAGAACAACTGTGCGCGTGTCCATCTTCTCCTTTATAACCCCAATCCGAACCATAACTATGCGTCGGTGCTATAATGACAAGTTCATCCTTTGTTACAACCTTCTTATTTTCATCAAAAAATGTATCGCAGTCATCACAGAAGTAATGAGCTTTCATGCCATCTTTTAGTTCTGTTGTAGTATGTGTTACATCTGTTTGCGAAATCAATTCACCATAGTCATGACTTGCTTTTATAACTACACTTAATTTATCATTAATCTTTTCAGTTGCTAATGCATCTTTGTAATATTCACCGCATGAACATTTGTAATATTCTATATTACCATCAACTGTACAAGTTGCTCCTGCTGCTGTTTGAAGCGTTAAATGATTCTTACAAAGGTGTCCTGTCGCCGGCACTAGTACAATATGGCATGTTGTACATGTTTGGTCAGTATCTTCTGTCGCTTCTACTCCAGGATTATGTGGCTGAATTGCATCATGTGCATTACAATATTTACATTTGTGTGCATGACCTTCGCTCTTTTCTTGATAACCCCATTGAATCAAATCAAATTCATGTTCACCATAAGTTGTGCTAGCCCATGTGGTTGTACCCATTGTCTCACAGTATACACAGTCAAAATAATATTCTTTCACATCTTGACAGTTTACTCCGCTTCCCGTTACGAAATGAGCATTATCTGTGAGTTTTTCTGTAAAATTATGAGAACCTGCCACATTACTGGTCCAGTATTTATCTGTTGCTGCACCATCATTCTTTGCAATCGCATCACAGCGTGAACAATCATACCAATAAGTGTCATATTCTGTACATTTTGTTGCTAATGCTTTCAAATGGCTTGCATCTTGAATCTTTTCTGTATAATCATGCCCAAGAGCAGGAATCTTGCCATCTCCGGCTTTCCATATATTAATGTCTGCTATTGGCACTAATGCCATAGCATCTTCATAACATGCATGGCATGAACATTGATAATATGCCTCATGGCCATCATCTGTACATGTTGCTCCTGTTGCTGTTTTAAGGATTAAATGATTCTTGCAAAGGTGACCTATTGCAGGTACAAGAATCATCTGACACGTTGTACAAATCTGTGGGTCTTCTTCCGTTGCTTCTGCTCCAGGAGTATGTGGCTGAACATCATCATGCTCATTACAATATTTACATTTGTGTGCATGACCTTCGTTCTTATCCTGATAACCCCACATTGTTGTGTTAAAATCATGCGAACCATAAGTATTACTTGCCCATGTGGATGTTCCCACATTATTACAATGTTCACAATCGTAATAATACATTTTCACATCCTGACATGTGGCACCACTTCCTGCTACAAGGTGTGATTCATCTGCAATTTGTTCCGTATATTTATGTTCTCCATATACATCACTTGCCCATGTGGATGTTCCTATTGTATCGCAATATGCGCAGTCATAATAGTATTCTTTTACATTCTGACATGTCGTACCGCTTCCCGTTACAAAATGGGCATTATCTGTAAGTTTTTCTGTAAAAACATGAGTACCTGCCACCGTACTAGTCCAGAACTTATCTGTGGCCGTATTATCGTCTTTTGCATTAGCGTTACAACGTGAACAATCATACCAATATGTGTTGTATTCGGTACAGTTAGTCGCTGCGATTTTCAAGTGTTCTTCATCTTGCGCTTTTTCTGTATAATCATGCCCAAGAGCAGGAATCTTGCCATCTCCGGCTTTCCATATATTAATGTCTGCTATTGGCACTAATGCCATAGCATCTTCATAACATGCATTACATGAACATTGATAGTATGCCTCGTGACCATCAACTGTACATGTTGCACCTGTTGCTATTTGAAGCGTTAAATGATTCTTGCAAATGTGTCCTGTTGCTGGCACAAGAACCATCAGACACGTTGTACAAATCTGCGGGGCATCTTCTGTTGCTTCTGGTCCAGGAATGTGTGGCTGAACATCATCATGCTCATTACAATATTTACATTTGTGTGCATGACCTTCGTTCTTATCCTGATAACCCCACTTTGTTTCATCAAAATCATGTGAACCATAAGTGGTACTTGCCCATGTAGTTGTTCCTACAGTATCACAATATGCACAATCATAATAATATTTCTTTGCATCCTGGCAATTTGCACCGCTTCCGGTTACAAAATGTGCCGCATCTGTAAGTTTCTCTGTATAACTATGAGAACCCTCCACTGTGCTGGTCCAATATTTGTCGCTTGCATTATTATCATCTTTTGCATTAGCGTTACAACGCGAACAATCATACCAATAAGTATTATATTCTGTACATTTATCTGCTAATTCCTTAAGATGATTATTATCTTGAATCTTTTCATTATACTCATGTCCAAGTGCATTGATCTTTCCGTCTCCATCTTTCCATGCTTCAATATCTGGAATCTTAGTAGATGCAGAAGAGTCTTCAAAATATGCACCACAAGAACATTTATAATAAGCATGATAACCTGCTATAGTACAATATGGTTCTGCTGCTGGTTCCAGTGTTAATGCTGTGTGCTCACAAATAATGTTTATGGTAAGAATAAGTTCTCTGCCTAATTGCATATATCCATACGAAAAACTACTATTAATTCCTGCCTGAGTAGCAATATTGGAAATATTTGCTTGATACCATGTCAAAAAATCATCAATTGAATTTGGAATATATACATGAACTTTGAGTTCATTATCTTTTAGCAATTTACCTACTTTGTCAGTCGTATAGGTCGATAAATATTCCTCTTTTCCTGTAAAATACTGCTCAGCTGTAGCATTACATGTTGGAAGTGCATAAGGTTCTGCCTTAATGGTATGATCTTCTTTTATAACCGTATCAGTTTGATTAAAATATGCATGGAAAAGATTTTCTCCCTGATCATCCCAAGTTAAATCTGTATGGTAATAATTATCGTTGATACGAACATAATTCCATTCATGATTTTCTGATAGGCCGGTGGATGGATTGATACTTGCTCCAATTGCAAGGAATGATTGAATTCCCGCACGTTGAAGTAGATACTGTAGTGCTTCTGCATATCCTTCACATACAGCTTTCCCTTCCACAAGTGCACCATATGCATTGTGAGCATTTGTGCCTTCTTCATAAGTAATCATTTCAGCTAATTTATCGTGCAAATACAATTCTTTCTCATATTCACTCATGGAGCTTGTAATGCCGGAAAGAATATTGGTCACCTTCTGTTCAAATATTGTTTTCGCTGTATCCAAATCATCTCCCGTCATGATGTAGGTCGGCTTAATGCTTACTACAGAGGTTGCATTACTGTAAATCTGATAACCGTTTCCAAGCCAGAAGTGGTGCGCATAGTCTCTCCTGTATGCATCCATTACCATTTCAATCTCTGCCTGAGTAATTGCATCGGTGTCGTTGTAGACCGTAATGGTTTCGGCGGAGGTTTCCACGCCTGCTACCAGTTGGTCATAAGCGTACAGAAGTGCGGTGGAATTGGTCAGCACAGATAGTGCGTTTCTTCCGTAATACGGAGCAGTGTTGCTGCGTGCCAAAATGAAAGGACTGAAACTATTTGAGCTAAATATCATAGCAGCAGCCTCTCCGTCTATATCTACCGTAACATTCTTAACCTCTTCTGCTGTTCCGTCTGCCAATATATGATACAAAATAGCTTCACCACTTTGAATTGCCAACGCTTCTTCCATGCTGACAGGAACATTTACTGTCAGTATTTCCCCCATATCGCCCCACTGATTAAGGGTGTAGGGATATCCTGCTTCGTCAAAAACATTGATGTTATAAAGAGCGATTACGTTATCTGCGCCAACAGCATTCGTTGTGTTAACGATAAAAGAATGAGTAGGTGTTTCTTCCACTTCAATCTTTTCAACAACCACGTTTACCGTTGTACCCGTGCTTTCAATAGTCCGTTGCATCTCGGATTCAACCGTAACCTCAAATTCAGGAACAGACGGTTCATCACAAATACATACGTTGCTTATATCATAACTCATCTGATCAAAATTGCACGGCAACATTTCGTCAGTAACTGTGCAATAGCCGCATATTGTGCAGGCATGCATACAAGGAGAAACAAGCCTTGACATATAATCGGCTTTTGTAATATCGACCACACACTGTTTGCCGTCGGCAAAGGTGATCGTTACGGCGCATCCAATAAACATTTGACCGTTACCGCCGAGTTCCCTAGGTTTTGCACCGATAAAGCTATTGATAAAATCTTTATTATTTTCATTCAGAATATCATTTAACGTTATGTAGTTCTTATCACCTGAATCAATAGTTCCGTAAGCAAGACCGAAAACGGTGCCGCTAGGTCCTATTTCCGTTAAAACATCCGATTCCTTCGTTTCGTCTCTCTCAAAGTAACCGTACCATTCTCCGTCTTTTTCATCGTAGCCTTCTTTTATGAACTCGTAATACCAGTTATATTCTGTCTTTACAGGTACATAACAGCCCTCATACGCAGGAACTACGCTTGCAGTAAGGGGTGCTATTGTAGATATTGCAGAAAGGGTATCATATTCCCCACTCGACTCATAGATATGCTTGTCATACAAGCTTTGAGAGATTGCTTCAAAACTGAGTTCAGTGTAGCTGATATCCCCCCACGAATTATAATATTCCACTTCACAAGAAACCCGTACTTCAAAAGTCAAATTGTTTATAGTAACGTCGCCTAAGTCTTCGTCCTCAGCTTTGAGTGCCTCATAGATTTCTTTTACCGTTCCGTCAAGCGAAAATTCAAGAACATTACCTTCTATGCTCATTGTGAAGAATTCTTCACTGAGCTGTTTGAAATAAGAAGAATTATAAAGGTACCATTCACCGCAACCGTCATTCTTTTCGCCATCCAGACCGTATGGTGCAAGCATGTAACCGGCTTTGTTTGAAAATTGGAAGTCGTAGTCGTTAATCAAAATTCTTGCTTGAACATAAAAAATTGAACCGTTGTGGATGTCCTCGGAAGCCTTGTAATTCTCTCTTTCCGGATATTCTATATCCAGCCACTTGTTATAAACATCAATAGCATCATTGATATTGATGCTAAAGGACTGGTTAAATGCCAATTCACCAGAGCCTTCGGAGTCTATTTCATTCCAAAGATCACAGACATCACTTGTAAAATCGTGCTCAAACACAAATGTTGTGCCAGGCTTGTTGGTGATGTTGATACAATGTGATTCTTCTGCCTGTGCGGTCAATCCCGTTGTCGGCATCAAGCCAACCAACATCACAATGCAAAGCAGAAGACTTATCATTCGCATTTTAATTTTTGTATTCATAAATTTGTTCTCCTTTTTCAGATTTTTTGTTACCATACAAGGTTCTTCTCACACTCTCCCGACGTATGGCATTTGGGAGTATAGAGTTTACTTGACTGAGTCAAACGTTTATAATATAATCTATCATTGTAATTATATGAGCCTCCATGCGTTTTGTCCCCACACCAAAAGTGTGGGTTTTAGGTTTTTTTCAAAAAGTAAGGAATTTAGAATAAGTAGGCCGTCAAATTATAAATATTACGGTCGGAGGAGAGAAAATGAAAAGAATATTTACATATACATATCTCTTGTTATTTTTAATTATAAATTTATCCGGATGCAATTTTATCGGCAATAAGAATAGCAATTTATCTTTAATTTATTTCATTTCTGCCATGCTGTCGTTGTTATTACTAATCGGCTGTTGTTTGTTTGTAAAGCAGAAAAAAAGATGGTTTATTTTACTATTTTCATCTGTACTAGTTGTTAATATCGGCTATACCTTTTTGTCAGTTTCATCATGTTTAGAAATGGCATTACAAGCAAACCGCATTGCATATCTCGGATCAGTATTTTTACCATTAGCAATGCTTATGAATATTTTAAATGTTATAAATATTAAGTACTCGAAATGGGTACCTATTACTTTGTTTGGTATCGCAGCAGTTATATTTCTTATTACTGCCAGCCCAGGTGTTTTGGATATCTACTACAAAGATGTTTCCTTTGAAGTGATAAATGGTGTGTCTACTCTCATTAAGGTATATGGACCACTTCATCCATTATATTTGTTTTATCTACTCGGCTATTTTACTGCTATGGTTACGATTATTATTCGTGCATCCATAAAAAAAGCAATTGAATCCACCACCCACGCAGTGATTCTGGCAAGTGCTGTCTTCGTAAATATCGGGGTTTGGTTTATTGAGCAGATTGTATCTATAGATTTTGAAGTGCTTTCCATTTCATATATAATCAGTGAATTGTTTTTGCTTGGTGTTCATCTTGTTGTGAATGAAAATCAACGGCTTCGTGAGATTGTTAAACAAGTGGAAATTGCACAGACTTTTTCAGAATCAGATAAGAACAGCACAAATACAATGCTCGAAAATCCACTCAGCACTGTAGAAATCGACTCTTCACGTTTTGAAATATTTGTGAATGGAATCAATCAATTAACTCCTACGGAACAAGCAATATACAATGCATATATTGCTCGTGTTACTACAAAAGAGGTTATGGCAAATCTTCAAATCAAGGAAAACACTCTAAAATATCATAACAGGAACATTTATGGAAAATTAGGTGTGTCTTCTCGAAAGGAACTGTTGGAAGTATACAAACAAATTAAGATTGTTAACGCAAACACTGGAAAATAAAACAGAAATAGCAGACAAGTCAGTAAGCAAGCTTACGTTGTCTGCTATTTCTGTTTGGCCCGCGAACTCATTGCTTTAACATTTCCTCAATAAAAATCCCATATCCTTTCGTCGGATCATTTACAAATACATGTGTAACTGCCCCCACAATTTTTCCATTTTGTAAAATAGGACTACCACTCATTCCCTGGACAATTCCGCCTGTAATATCCAAAAGTTTCTCATCTACCACCTTGATTACAAGCCCTTTATTTGCTTCCAATGAAAAATAGTTTACTCTCTGAATTTCGATTTGATACTCTTCCACTTGTCCATTGACACAACAACGAATGCTCGCCGTTCCAGTCTTTATATCGTCTTTCTGACACACTGGCACAGCCGTATTGTCTTCAATTAAAGCATCCGCATTTTTAATTGTTCCAAATACACCTATATCTGTATTTTCATCTATAGAACCCAAAATATTATATCGATTATAAACAATCATGCCCTCCATTCCACCGGGAGAACCTTTTCTTCCCTTCTCAATTCGAAGAATTTTTGCATCATACACACGACCTTCTTTTATTTCCAACAATTCATCTGTATCTGTATCGTGAATTCCGTGCCCCAATGACCCAAACTCATTATTTGCAGTTACATAAGTAACCGTTCCTAACCCTTGTACGCTATCTCTGACCCAAATGCCCAATTTATACTCTTTCTCTGCCGTCATAACAGGGATAACTTTTATCTTAAGTTCTTCTCCATCTCGTCGAATCTGTAGCACCACATCATCGGATTCTAAGTCTTCTATTTTCGTGATTAATTGCTTTTTCGTGTTCACTTCTTCGCCGTTAAAACCAATAATATAATCCCCAGACTTTACAAGTTTCTCTGCCGGACAACACTCCTGTCCGCTACTACTTTGAATGGAATCCGTCCCTAAAACCAATACGCCGTCGGTCTTCATGTATATTCCAATTGGCATTCCACCGGGAATGACCATTTGATTGGAAACATCACCTGTGCTTACCTGCTGTTTTTCATATTCTGTTTGTAGCTCCTCTATACTCAAACCGGTTCCCAAAATGGAAACCAATAAAATAATCATAATTAAAAATCTACGATACCAGCGTTTTCGCATTTCTCCACACCCTTTCCTAAAAAATTAAGACAGACACCTTTTCGCGTCTGTCTTATTATGTGGAGTATTTATTTTTTCAACCATGATTATTTTGTACGTTTTGCCAGTTCTTTCATTTCAGCCGCACTTTGCATCACCGTGTCCGTAATCTCGGCTCCACCCAGAATCCGAGCCAATTCCGCTATTTCCTGTTTCTCATTTAGCAAGGAAATGAATGTTTGGGTCTTACCATTTACAACTCGTTTTTCAATTGCATAATGGGCATCTGCCATAGCTGCAATCTGTGCCAAATGAGTAATACAGATAACCTGACGATTCTTTCCGATGACTGCCATTTTTTCAGAAACCTTCTGAGCAGTTCTCCCACTGATTCCCACATCAATTTCATCAAAAATCAATGTTTCTATTTGGTCTTTTTCTGCCATTACTGTTTTAATTGCTAACATAATTCTGGAAAGTTCACCACCAGAAGCTACCTCTCCAAGGGATTTCACTGGTTCTCCCGGATTCATGGAAATCATAAATTCCACACCATCTTTCCCTTGTGATGTATAATTATCCAACTCTTCAAATACAATTTCAAATTGAACATCCAAAAAATTCAAATCAAGAAGGCCAGTCTTGATTGCCTTTTCCAATTTCTTCGCTGCTTCTTTTCGAAGGTTAGAAAGCATGAGAGATGCAATGGCCAACTCACTTTCCGCTTCCTTTAATCTCTTTTGCAGTGTTTCCAAATAGTGATCGTAATCCTGTAGTTTGATTAGTCTCTCTTCTTTTTCTTTCCAATATGCAAAGATTTCTTCCAGGGTATTACCATATTTTGATTTCAGCCGATTAATTTCATTAAGCCGTGATTCCACTTCATAAAAATCTTCTTCTGAAAATTCAAGAGATGACCTATAATTTGACATTTCTCTGTTAAAGTCATTCAAAAGACTATCCACTTCGGAAAGCTGGTCATACAACTCTGATGCATGTTCGTCGTAGTGAGATGCATCCTGAAGACAACGAATGGCTCTCGTTAGCATATCACTTGCATTGTGTCCCGAACCCGCTGTATATCCATAAGCTTCGTCCATGCTTTCTGTGATTTTCTTTCCATTAATCATACGACGATACTGTTCCTCTAACGTCTCATCTTCGCCCATCTTCAAATTGGCTTCTTCAATTTCCTTAATCTCAAACTCTAAAAATCCTGCCTCTTTCAGACGTTCTTTTTCATCCATTCTGGAAGCATTTAATTCTTCTTTAAGTTGCTTGTAGATGCAATATTGGCTGTCCACCTGTTGTTTTACATCTTGGATTACATCTTTTGCAAATTCATCCAAAATAATTAAATGATTTTTCTTATATAGCAAGGATTGATGTTCATGCTGTCCATGAATATCAATCAAAATTGCCGCCACTTCTTTCAGGGTAGAAATAGAAACAGTCTCACCATTAATCTTACTCACACTGCGCTTTTCTATAAGTTTTCTGCTAAGAACCACGAAACCATTTTCTGGAAAGATATCCATTTCCTTCAAAAGAGCACGTTGATCATCATTTTCCACTGAAAATGAAAGTTCCACATAGCCAGGTTCCTGGTCATTTCGAAGCATATCTGAAGAATATCTTCCGCCTAATGCAAGATTAATAGAGCCAAGAATAATCGATTTCCCGGCTCCCGTTTCCCCTGTTAAAATATTAAGTCCCTTTTTAAAATCCACTTCCATCTCGTCAATCAACGCGAGATTTTTCACATACAAATTATGTAACATAATTATCTCCCATCTGATATAACAATTCGTCTGAATTTCTCCATCACAATTTCCGTATCTTCCACTGTACGGATTGCACACATAATTGTATCATCTCCAGCAATACAACCAACCACCTCATGCCAATTCATATCATCAATTGCAGCGGCCACAGCCATCGCCATCCCGGATACTGTCTTAATCACTAAAATATTTTGTGCCATGTCCATAGAAACAAAACCATCTTTCAAAATACGGAAATATTTCTCTGTCAATACATTTTCTGTATTCTTCAAAATAGCATATTTTTGTCGACCATTTTCACTCTGCACCTTGGTAAGTTTCAAATCACGTATATCCCTGGAAACAGTGGCTTGTGTTACCTTGTATCCTTCTTGATTGAGACGTTCTGCAAGTTCCTCCTGCGTTTCAATGTGATGCTTGTTCACCAATTCTACAATTTTGGCATGTCTGTTTACTTTCATCTTTTAGTTCCCTTTCATCTTCTTTCTTAATATTTCCAAGAAACTTACTTTACTTAATTTTAAAAGCTTTGTAGTGTCTTTTGCCTTTCGAATCACAATTCGGTCTCCCGTGTGCACTTCAATGTTATGGTCTCCATCAAAGGAAATACCTGCTTCTTCCACACTACCATCTCTTCCTTCGCCAACTTCAAGCACAATCTCATCCTCTGCCGAAAGTACAATACTGCTAGTATTCAGTGCATGAGAACAAATCGGTGTAATTACAATCATAGAAGCTGTTGGCTCTACAATCGGTCCTCCTGCTGATAGGTTGTACGCCGTGGAACCCGTTGGCGTAGAAACAATCACACCATCTGCCTGATATGAATTGAGAAGTGCCCCATTTACATATACATTAAAACGTATGAGGTGAAGTGTTCTTAGTCTTGTCAAAACAATATCATTCAACGCAATGTCTTCTATCTGGTCATTCAACGTCCCCTTTAACATCATCCTTGCTTCCACAACCGGCTGATCACTCACTAATTGGTCAATTGCCGACTCAATATTCTGAACTTCCACTTCAGCAAGATAACCCAGTGTCCCCAGATTTATGCCAATCATAGGTACATCATAGGAACGAAGTTCTCTTGCAGCCCGGATTAAAGTACCATCTCCGCCAATGACCAACACGCAATCTGTATCTTCCGGAAATGGCTTTCCTTCTGTTGCAAGAACACAAACCTTTCTTTTGCTTTCGATATATTTTTGAATACGACCTGTTGTCTGCAGCGACCTGTCTTTACTTTTATTTGTAATGATATAAAATTTATTCATGCTGCTTCCCCAATCCATTATTTTGTCAATGTTTCAAACGCATTTTCCACAATCTGCTTCCAATCCAGTTCCACATCAGTCAAGGTTCCTATTTCTTCCGTTTTTTGTAAATGTACAAGATACTCGATATTTCCTTCCGGCCCCTTAATTGGTGAAAAATCAAGATTTAACACCTGAAAACCAATAGATACTGCATAGGAAAGTACAAATTCTATCACTTCGTAGTGTGTACTCTTTTCTCGCACAACACCTTTTTTACCCACTTTTTCTCTTCCCGCTTCAAATTGAGGCTTAATGAGCGCTACAATCTGACCATCCTCTTTTAAATAGTTGCGTATTGGAAGAAGTACCTTTGTAAGAGAAATAAAGGAAACATCAATTGACGAGAAATCGATTCTCTCCCCCAAATCCTCCGGTGTTACATAACGAATGTTGGTTTTTTCCATACAAACCACACGCTCATCCTGCCTTAATTTCCATGCAAGCTGATTGGTTCCAACATCGATGGCAAACACTTTTTTCGCACCATTCTGCAACATACAGTCTGTGAACCCACCTGTAGAAGACCCTACATCGGTACAGACTTTGTCCTGCAGCTCCACATCAAAATTTGCTACCGCTTTTTCTAATTTCAATCCACCACGACTCACATAAGGCAACTTATTCCCTTTTACTTCAATCTGCACGTCCTCTGGAAATGTGGTTCCGGCTTTATCTTCTCTCTGTCCATCTACAAATACATTTCCGGACATGATAATCGCTTTCGCCTTTTCTCTGGATTCTACAAGATTTCTTTTTACAAGTAATACGTCTAAACGTTCTTTCATCTTTTCTCCTAATTCATTCCTTTTTCATATGCATTCACTATTTTTTCCACCATGGAATCTGAATCCAATAAAATCTCTTTTCGAAGCCTTGCAATATTTCCCTGCTCCACGTACCTGTCTGGAATTGCATTTACCAATACCTTTACAGGAAGTTCCTCTTTAAACACATAGCTGGACACCCTTTCACCATATCCACCGGCCTCTACACCTTCTTCTATGGTTACAAATAATTTATGAGTCTTAGCCATTCTTCGAAGCACCTCTTCATCCATTGGCTTTACAAAACGGCTGTTAATCAAACTGCAGGAATAACCCTTTGACTTCAAAACTTCCCACACTTTATATGCTTCCTCCATCATATGACCAACTGAGAAAATCGCAATCTCCCTTTCCTCATGAATCACTTCGCTCTTTCCAAGTACAATTGGTTCCCGATATTCCTGAAGTCCATCATAAGCAGTTCCTCTCGGATAACGAACTGCGATTGGTCCATCATGCTTTACTGCAAAACGAAGCATATCTGCAAGCTCCCACTTATTCTTTGGAGAAAGCACTGTCATATTTGGAATGTGGCTCAAATAAGCCATGTCAAATGCACCCTGATGGGTTTCCCCATCACTTCCTACCAAGCCTGCACGGTCAATCGCAAACACCACCGGAAGATTTTGCATGCATACATCATGAACAATCTGGTCATATCCTCTCTGTAAAAAAGAGGAATATACTGCAAACACCGGTTTTAAGCCTGCTGCTGCAAGTCCTGCTGCAAATGTAACCGCATGTCCTTCTGCAATTCCAACATCAAAAAATCGCTCCGGATATTTTTTCTGGAATCCAACAAGCCCTGTTCCATCCTTCATGGCAGCGGTGATAGCTGTCAACTTTGGCTCTTGTTCTCCAAGTTTATACATTACTTTTCCAAACACATCGGTATAAGTGTCTTTTACTTTCACTTCTGTTGCATTCCCTGTAGCAATCTCAAATGGCCCTATTCCATGAAATTTGGCTGGATTCTGCTCCGCCGGAGCATATCCTTTTCCCTTTTGGGTTAACACATGAACCAAAACTGCATGGTCCATCTTTTGTGCTTCACGGAGGGTCCGATACAACTTCTTAATATCATGTCCATCTACCGGGCCTAAATAGGTAATTCCCATCTCTTCAAACAACATTCCAGGTACAAATAACTGTTTGATACTATTTTTGGTCTTCCGAATACTAGAAACCACTTTCTTTCCAACACCTGGAATACTATTCAGCGCATTGGTAACACCCTTTTTTAAATCATTATAAAATTGAGCAGTACGAATTCCATTCAGATAATTGGACATTCCACCCACATTTTCTGAAATAGACATATTGTTATCATTTAATACAATCACATAGTTGCTTTTTAAATTGGAAACATTATTCAGAGCCTCATAGGCCATTCCGCCGGTAAAAGAACCATCACCAATGACAGACACCACCTTGTAGTCCTCTTTTAAAATCTCTCTTGCTTCCACATATCCGATACCTGCTGAAATGGACGTAGAACTGTGCCCCGTATCAAAGGCATCACAGTCACTTTCTTTTCTTTTGGGGAATCCGCTCATACCACCATATTTACGAAGTTGCGCAAAACCTTCCTGTCTTCCGGTCAAGATTTTATGAGTGTAAGCCTGATGCCCCACATCCCAAATCATCTTGTCCACTGGCATATCATATGCAAGATGCATGGCGATGGTCAATTCCACAACACCTAAATTAGATGCCAAATGGCCACCACTTTCACTAACCTTCTCTACTAGAAACTGGCGTATCTCACTTGCAAGTACGTTTAATTCTTCCCAGTTTAAATTCTTTATGTCATTCGTATCTTTTATACGCTCCAGAATCATAAGAGCACCCCTTTATTTTTCTCTGTGAATCAGTTGCCTTAAAAGTTCTTCTAAAAATGGATTCTTCGCTTCGAATTCCTGTAAAATTGCAATAGCCTCATTTGAAATCTCCTTTACATACTTCTTTGCGTTCTCCAATCCAACCAATGTCACATATGTAGTTTTCTCATTTTTTTCATCACTTAATACAGGCTTGCCAAGAACTTCTACTGTACTTGTTACATCCAAAATATCATCTTGAATTTGGAATGCAAGCCCTACGTTTTTGGCAATCAGTTCCACCTTTTTCACATCTGAGTCACCGGCACCTGCAAGAATGGCACCAATCATCATGGCACATTCAATCAATGCACTTGTTTTCAACTCATATATAAAATCTAATTTATCCTTAGAAACAGGTATACCAACACTTGTAACGTCCACTACCTGACCGCCAATCATACCGTAGATGCCGGCTTTCCCTGCAAGTACCTGCATTGCCTTGCCAATCTGAAGACTTTTGTCCGGAAACATGGTAAATGCCTTTGCTGCCGTCTCAAATGCATAATTGAGAAGTGCATCACCGGCTAAAATGCCCATTGCTTCCCCATAAACCACATGAGTTGTCTTCCTTCCTCTGCGATACTCATCGTTATCCATAGCCGGAAGATCATCATGCACAAGAGAATAAGTATGAATCATCTCAAGGGCCGCCATAAATGGCTCTATCACCTCATCTGTTCCTCCGAACAATGCATAAGTTTCTTTCATCAGCATAGGGCGAAGGCGCTTCCCACCTGCCATAAGACTATATTCCATGGCTTCCATAATCAATTTCTGAAACCCGCTCTGCTGCGGAAGATATTTGCTTAGTACACGCTCAATATCCTGTATCTTTTCCTGTTTACTAGTATTATAATTCATGTTGTTCTCCATCTTCATCTAACATCAACATTTTCTTTTCCACTCTATCAATCTTATCATTACATACCTTCAACAATTCCATGCCCTTATGATACAGGGAAAAAGAATCCTCCAGGGAAACCGTAGATTCCTCCAATTGTTCCACCACCTGGTCTAACTCCTCAAACACTTCTTCCAATGTCTTATCTTTCACCATAATCCTCCTTGATGGTCTCCTGTACTTTTGCTTTTACCAAACCATCTGTTACATATATTGTCAATGAATCCTCTATATTTACATCTTGAATGCTCTTTATTGCTTTCCCTTCTCCCGAAGCCACATAAGAAAAACCTTGATTCAACTTTGTAAGAGGCGACAACCCTCTCATTCGCTCAATATAAATGGCTAGCTTCTGCTTTGTGCGGGTCAGCTTCTCATCCATTCTAAGCCGAAGTTTCTGCTCCAATTCCATACATCGTTGCTGCTGCTTTTGCAACATTGTCCTTGGATGCAAATACCTCATCTTCATATTATAACGCTCTATTTTCATACGTTCCAGTTGAATCTTCTGGTATATTCCCCGCTTCAGTTGCAGGCGCTTATCCTCCAAATAGTTGGCAACTGCCTGATATTCAAACACAGCCAGTTCCGCCGCCGCAGAAGGCGTCGGTGCACGTAAATCTGCCACATAGTCTGCAATGGTAGTATCTGTCTCGTGGCCTACTGCCGAAATAACAGGTGTCTTACAATGAAAAATAGCTCTGGCGACAACCTCTTCGTTAAACGCCCACAAATCCTCGATAGAACCACCACCACGTCCTACAATAATCACATCCACGTCTTGCTTTTCCAGCGTCTCAATTCCTCTTACAATACTGGCAGCAGCTCCTTCACCCTGTACCAATGCAGGATATAATATCAGCTGCACATATGGATTCCTTCTGGCAGAAATATTCATAATATCACGAATTGCCGCACCGGTAGGAGCCGTTACAATTCCAACCCGCTTTGCAAACCTTGGAATAGGCTGTTTGTATTCCTGTGCAAACATGCCCATCTCACTTAGTTCCTTCTTTAATGCTTCGAAACGTTCGTATAAAAGGCCTGCTCCATCCAAAATAATCTCTTTGGCATATAACTGGTATTTTCCATCTCTTTCATAAGTTGTAACTGTACCGAGCACGATAACCTGTTGACCATCCTGCATTCGAAATGAAAGCCCGCTTCTCTGCCCTGCAAACATAATACAAGCAATGGCACCGGATTCATCCTTCAAAGAAAAATAAATATGACCGGAGGTATGATATTTGCAATTGGAAACTTCACCCTTGACATAGATGCGATTCAGCATAAAATCCTGTGTAAACATATTTTTTATATATGCATTTACTTGTTTTACTGAATATACATTACGCATGAATTTCCTACCTCTAATTCACTACTTTTGCCAAAACTCCATTTACAAATGCTGGTCCGGAATCACTACTATATTTCTTTGCAAGTTCCACTGCCTCATTGATTGCAACGGCAGTTGGAACATCATCGTCCCATTTCACTTCATAAATGGCCAATCTTAAAAGTGTCAGATCCACTCGGTTCATACGAGAAGTTTTCCAACCGGTAGATAAATCATTTAACACATGATCAATCTCGTCTAATTTTTCTACGATTGCTTTATACTTATTCAAAATATATTCCTGGTCCTTATCTGAAACCGGATCTAATAAGTCAAAATAAAGCATCTCCTGCTCTTTCATCTCTTCTTCATTATTGAACTCAATACGAAACAGCATTCTAAAAATATGTTCTCTTAACTCTGATCTACTCATCTTTTTCCCTCGTTTACTATTATTCATTACCCTATCCGCGTATCTTAAAACATGCAAAAATCCGCCATACTAAGTATTATCCATAGTATAACGGATTTCTTTTAGAAATACAATAAAGTTTTATCACACAATAGATTATGCTCCTACTTCTACGCCAGCTACACGAATATTCACATCAGCGACCTTAAGCCCTGTCATATTCTCGACAGCAGTCTTCACTTTTTCCTGTACCTTACCAGAAATATCCATGATATTATATCCATATTTCAAATTCAATGCCATCGCAATTGTTACAACATCTTCAAGAATATCCACATTTACACCTTTTGATAAAGTCTTTTTTCCAAGCTTACTAATGATATCCCTTGTAGCATTGCCAGCCATAGATGCAACACCTTCTACTTCCATAGCTGCCAATCCTGCGATTACTGCAACTACTTCATCCTCAACAACAATCTGTCCAAGATTATCTTCTAATTCCACTGTATAATTATTTCTTTCGTCTCTTGCCATAATGAAACCCTCCTAGTTGGTTCGTGTACTTCTATTATTATAACAAATTTATATACATTTGCAAACAGGTTTTTTAGGAACGACCAAACTCGGATAAAATTAGACCATCGTTTCGTTCCAAAGTCATTCGTACGCTCCAACTGTTCACAAATAATAATAGTGGTCTATCTTTTAAATCTTTGATTTTCTTCATATCTGAGGTTCCAACCAGTTTATCTAGGTTAATGTCTTTATTCTCAATCCAACGAATATGTTCATAAGGAAGTGGTTCCAATTTAATGTCCACGTTATATTCATTTTCCAAACGATATTTTAACACATCAAACTGAAGTACCCCTACAACGCCTACGATGATTTCTTCCATACCGGTATTGTATTCTTGGAAAATCTGAATAGCACCTTCTTGGGCAATCTGATTGATTCCTTTGATGAACTGCTTCCGTTTCATGGTATCTACCTGACGTACCCTTGCAAAATGTTCCGGTGCAAAAGTAGGGATTCCTTCGTAAGCAAACTTCTCATTGGATGTGGTAAGAGTATCTCCGATGGAGAAAATACCCGGGTCAAACACGCCGATAATATCTCCGCCGTAAGCTTTTTCAATCATCTTACGTTCACTGGCCATCATCTGCTGTGGCTGTGAAAGTCTCACCTTTTTCCCACCTTGAATATGGAACACATCCATACCTGCTTCAAATTCTCCGGAACAGATACGCATGAATGCAATACGGTCACGGTGTGCCTTATTCATGTTCGCCTGAATTTTAAATACAAATGCCGAAAAATCTTTTTCTTCTATCGGATCAATGCTTCCTTTATCAGACATTCTCGGAAGAGGGGAACTTGTCATCTGTAAAAAGTGCTTAAGAAAGGTTTCTACTCCAAAATTAGTAAGAGCCGAACCGAAAAATACCGGTGACAATTCCCCTTTGCTTACTAATTCCATATCAAACTCTGCACTTGCACCATCCAGAAGTTCAATCTCATCATTTAATTGGGCTTTCTGTTCTTCCGTAATGAGTGTATCCACAATCGGGTCGTCTAATGCAACCTTTCGTACCTCTCCCATAGAGGTTCCCTTTTTCGTATCGAAAAAGAGCTCTATCTCTCGGTGTTCTCTGTCAAAGACACCTCGGAATTCTTTTCCACATCCAATTGGCCAGTTAATTGGACAGGTGGCAATTCCAAGTTCCTTTTCAATATCATCTAGAAGCTCAAAGGTATCCATGGCTTCACGATCCATCTTATTAATAAATGTAAAAATCGGAATATGGCGCATCACACAAACCTTAAAAAGCTTCCTTGTCTGCGCCTCAACACCTTTCGAACCATCAATTACCATTACGGCTGAATCTGCGGCCATCAGCGTACGGTATGTATCTTCCGAGAAGTCTTGATGTCCAGGTGTATCCAGAATATTGATACAATAGCCATCATAGTTAAATTGAAGCACAGACGAGGTTACCGAAATACCTCTCTCTTTTTCAATCTCCATCCAGTCAGACACTGCGTGCTTTGCAGTTGCCTTTCCTTTTACAGAGCCAGCCTGATTGATGGCACCGCCATATAATAAAAACTTTTCTGTTAATGTTGTCTTTCCTGCATCGGGATGGGAAATAATTGCAAATGTTCTTCTTTTCTTAATCTCATTTGTAATATTTGACATGATTTTCTCCTACAATTTTCCATATAATCTAACTTTACATACTTAGTTAGTCTATCATATATAGTGTTTCTCTGCAAACAATATTTTATTCAAGTTCATGTCTAAACACATCATTTTCCTGTCGTAGTAATCACAATATTCTCCGGTGTAATATCTGTTTTTCTGGTAATAATGTCTTCAATCTGTGCTAGACTTGCCTCAGAAAGTTCCGTTGCATTCACAACAACATCGGCACTAGTCTTTGTAAGGTTTACAACCACCTCTGAAAAACCTTTGGATAGTAAAAGTGTTTCCACGGATGCTTCTTTCTCTGCAATATCTGTCATAGCAATCATCTGTGCAACCGCATCCTGTTTCTGCTCATCGGAAAGATTTTTATTATCAATGATTTCCAATAGCATTTCCTTGTTCTTTGCGCGAACCTGCTCTCTTGTCACCTTTGCTTCAGCCACCAGACCATTGGATTCTCCACTTGTAAGTACCGCCTCTCCCGGAGTCTCTTCGATATCCGCCTCTCCACTTTCCAAGCTGATATCTAACAGCTCCTGGTTGGCAAGTTCACTATCATTCTCTGTCAAGTCCGTTCCAAACAGACGTCCGGAATAGTTCAGGTATCCTGCCACTGCAATCATGATTGCAAGTGATGTGATAATGATTTGATTTTTCTTAAATAAACGTTTCAAACTTTTTCCCTCCTAATTTGTTTGATTCCCTTTTATCACCTTAATTTTATGCGAGTCCACATGAAATAATGCTTGTACCACCTCAGTAATATTGCGAACTATCACCGCATTATCTCCCCCTTCCGCAACTATGGCCACTCCTTCCACTGAGTCATCCTTTTGTAGTGTAATCATTACATTTACATTACCAACCCCCTCCATTCCTCCTAAAATAGCTTCCAGCCTTCTCTCCAGTTCGGTATTTTCTTCATTTCTCATCTGGTTTTCCCCTGTGGGAATTGCAATTACCATTAATAAAATACCGATTAACAAAAAAATGAGTAAATGGTTTTTACTCCATTTTCCCTGAAAAATCTTCCAAATACTTTGTTGCTCCCTCAATTTCCTTCACCTTCTGCTCATATTCTGCACTTTTATAAAATTCCTCCAATTCTTGCTCCATTCCAAAAATTTTCAGTATAGGACCTGACATCAAGATGATTAAAATCAGCCCTGTAAAAAAACGAATATATTTTTTATAACTATTGTTTGGAACCATTTGCATGGCAACGGTAATAATCACCATGTATACGGCAATGTTTTCTATCCATTCATACAAATATGTCATCTTTTTTCCTCCTAAGATGTGGTGTTTGCAACCATGGCAATGGTAATCAAAAATAACATTCCCGATGTAAACAAGATTTTAAGGAGAATCTCCGTTCCATCCGCCATACTACTGATACAACCAATGACACGTTTGTCAGAAATAGGCTGCACCAGAGCCGCTGTTAGTTTATACATAAAAGTAACTACCGCCATTTGAATGACAGGAGACATACAGATGACAATACAAATAATCGCACCTGCAATCCCAATTCCATTTTTAATCAGTACCGCTGTTCCTAGCACTACCTCTGTTGCCCCGCCAATCACGTCACCGATAATTGGAATTGCCTCCCCACCTCTTGTTAAAACACTTCTTTTCACGGAGTCAATTGCCGGATTTAAAAGTCCCTGTATCACATTAATTCCAATTACGCTTCCGAGTAAGGTCCGTAGCCCCCATACAATAACGGTGCGCAACAGTTCCCCTAACTTTGTCAAGTAGCTTTCTTGAGACAATTCATTTATTATGCGTACAATCATATAGATTTGAACCAAGGGTATCAAAACCCCTTGTATAATCAGTTCCACAACACTTATGAGGATCAAGATCATCTGATAAAAGGCAATGGAGGTTGCACTTCCCGTTGCAATAGCAACTGCAAGAAAATAGATTGGACCTAATAACTGAAGAAAATCCAAAAGGTCATTCAGTCCTGAAACAGCCGCCGCCATTAGACCTTGAAAAGAGTGCAAACTAATGGTTATTAACAACATATACAATACAAAAAATCCAATTTCCGACACTTGACTTTCTTTGAATACCCCGGAGAAATTGTGGAATACAGCAGCGATAATCACAACTGCAAGAATATGGACAATGCTTGCTTTTGTATTTGTAAACTCATAGAAAAACTGCTCCAATATCATATCTGTTATGTCTTCTATGGAAAACTCCATCTCACCTGAAATCAACTGCTTTATCATGTCCAAAAAACCCAATTTTTCATCTGGAAACTGTTCCTCCAGAAAAGAATCCATTTCTCCAAAGTCAAATTGCGAAAACAGTTCTTCCTGTGCCTCCTGCTGCATCTCTAACGAACCAGTATCACTCATCCGTGTATCAGACCTCTGGACTATTCCATTCTGAGTATTCGATGCATACACACAGTCTGGAATACTAAGCCAGAATATGAATAGCAAAATTATAATTTTTTTCTTCATATGCAACCTCTACTATCCCAGAAAATTCTGTATTGTATTTAATAGTGCAACAAGAATCGGAAGACTTAATACAAGGATTGTCAATTTGCTAAATATCTCTATTTGAGATGCAATGGTCTGATATCCAGCATCCCTACAGATTCCTGACGCAAATTCCGCAACATAAGTAACACCAAGCATCTTTAATAGTGTCATTATGTATGTATTATTAAGATGGATTGTTGCCGCCACTTCCCGCATGGTGTCAATAATGACTTCTAAATAATGAAAGATACTAAAAAAGATAAGCAGACTAATTCCTATACATAGATAAACTGAGAATTCTGCTTTGTTTTGTTTTAACTGAATAGCAAACACAGCGCCTGCTATACCCAAAATTCCTATCTGTACTATATTCATAGTTCAAACAGCCCTTTAATAGATTCAAACAATTCGTAAATATATGGAACAATCCAAAACAAAACCAGAATTAAGCCTGCAAGGCTGGTCAAAAAGGCCTGTTCTTCTCTTCCACTATGTTTTAGCACCTGACTTAGTATTGAAACCAAAATTCCTACTGCTGCGATCTTAAATATTAAGCTGACTGTCATGATTTCCCCCTTTTCACAAAAGCACAATTACAAGAAAAATCCCACACATAATTCCCATACTTTGATAAAGTTTTTTCTTGGTTTTTAGTTCTTCTCGTGTGCTTTGGATGGATACTTCCAGTTGTTCTAGATAAAGCTCTATGGTCTCCGGATATCCCAGACTGTTGCCAATCTGTCTCAATTCCTCTTTTTCTTCTACTGTAAGCCTACTTTCATTTAAGTACTTCAATATAGTTGTTTTCCAAGCCTCCTGCAAAGTCCCCATTTTACGCTTTTCTAAATCCTCGGAAAGATGTATCAACCACTCTTTGTATATTCCTTCTATCTTTTTACTAATCTTAAAAAACATTTCCGAAAACGGCGCTCTCGTATACTGTAATTCACCTTTTAATATTGTAAACATTTTTTTCAGTTCTTCTAATTCTTTTAAGTGAAGCTGTAGTTCTCGACTTTTCTCAAATCCCATGACAGTACATACTGCCACAACTATGATACTTCCAATTATTTTCTGCATAGTGAACCTTCCTCAAACAAAAGACTTCCTCGGTCATCATAAATTCCATTTATTTCACCAATGCGATGTTGGTTTCCAAGTACCACATAACGCTCGAAGCGCCGCTCCTTCACCATCTGCTCGAACAATGGTTTCGCGCGAAGTTCTTCCATGGAAGCCGCATGTACCGTTGCAACCATCCTACAGCCACAATGCATGGCATACTCTAACGCGTGTATGTCTTCCAGACTTCCAAGTTCATCTACAGCAATCACCTGAGGAGACATGGAGCGAATCAACATCAACATTCCTTTTGATTTGGGACAATTATCCAGCACATCCGTCCGTATGCCCAATTGGTTTTGAGGCACCCCAAGATAACAGCCTCCAAGTTCAGAACGCTCATCCACCACACCAACCGTACATGCTTTTACCCATCTGCTCCCATCGGATATCTGTCGTACCAAATCACGAAGCAAAGTGGTTTTCCCACATCTGGGAGGAGAAATAATTAGTGTATTACATATTTGCTTGTTGCGTGTAATATAAGGCAAAATGACATTCGCACAATTTATAATTTCATGTGATATTCGTATATTCATAGATGATATATGCTTTATATTTTTCACCTCTCCATTTTCAATCAAAACTTGTCCTGTCACTCCCACACGATGTCCTCCTTCTATTGTGATAAAACCTTGTTTTAATTCATTTTCAAACGCATGCAAAGAATAGTTGCTGACATATTCCAGAATTTCCATTAAGTCCTCTTTTTCCATTGTCTTATGTAATACAAATTCAATATTGTCTGCTATAACAATCAAAGGTTTTCCAATTCTAAGCCTTACTTCCTGTAGTTTTGAAAAAGAAATTTCGTTTTCCTCCAAAATATTATTGATTGCTCTTCCTAAGACTTTTTTTATTTTTTCTACATGCATGTCCTTTCACCCCTTGAGACAATATATGTTGGAGGGAGAAAAATATGCTAAAATAAGCGATGGAGAATGTTTTTCTACTCATTCTCCATCGCTTGCCACAATCTCTAAAAAATACTTGCAATGCAATACACTAAGTGCTATCATTTAATTGTAGAGAAGCACCACTCCAAAGTGGATGCCTCACGAGTCGGTTTATTTGTCCTTACGGACACCGCCTATCCTGTGGGTCAGACAGGATAGGCATTTTTATTTGTGCTTCTTTCTCTTTTGGAGAAAGGTTAGCAACGCTACTACAAACATGCCAGTAGCTACCACCAAAGAAGCTACGGCTAAAATCGTCGAAACAATTTCATAAGCTGTCATCACGCCACCTCCCTTCCTATGTATTCCAGTTTCCTGGTCATTAGACTCGGGAGGCTACCACCCTGTCATGGGGCTTCTCATAAATTCATTGTATCATATACAAAACGTATATTCAATCATTTCTGTATCACTTGCGATACCAAAAAGTGTTTCACAGACATTTCAAAAACTATATATTTTTATCAAATTGGGATTTGGGGAATCCTGTTTCGACAAAATTATTATCAAATATTGAGATGCTACGGGTATTTACGGTTGCTGTCAAATGTTTTGAATCTGAAAACGTAATTTTTTATTATGATTACGGTTGTTTTACAGTATTTATGATTTTAATCCGTA
>JAZQBW010000003.1:0-16056 GCA_045545895.1 Faecalimonas sp. | reverse complement strand
TGGTTCTTGTAATGTAGTCAATACCATGCTCCGATAAAATGTCGCGCACTGCATTCATCCTATTCAAATCTCTAGTAATGCATACTTCTTTTCTGTTCCAAATAGCAATAAGTCTCTTCATTTCTACAATCTCCACTTCCTTAAAAGGTTGTTTTGCACATTTTTCATGTTTTAAATTAAATTGCCCCAAGTGGTACCAATAAATTATCCTTATCCAAAGGTATTGGCATCGGCGTCATACAAATAACCGCGCCCTTTCCCACATTATGTCCCAGTGATGATACCACATCGAAATTCTTAATGGCATCTTTTGATGGTTCTGCCGATTTCTTCACTTCGACAGGATATAGAGTTCCGTTATCTAAAATCAACAAATCCACTTCTTTTCCATTGTTATCCCTATAATAGAACAATCTGCTTCTTACATCAATCCCCTGATTACTGTAAGATTTTATAATTTCTGAAATGACATATGTCTCAAACATCGCACCTGCCATGGCAGAAAGTTCCAAAGCCCTTGGATTGTTCCACAAACTTAAATAACACGCAAGTCCGGTGTCCATAAAATACAATTTCGGTCTTTTGATAATACGTTTAATTGTATTTCCCGAAAATGGGCGTAATAAATACACCAATCCCGATGTCACTAATATAGACAACCAACTTTCTGCTGTGTTTTTATCTATTCCAACATCTTTACCTATATCGGTCAAATTTACTTCCTGACTTGTTCGCGCAGCTATGCATCCCATAAAGTTCAAAAACTTGATTTCATCCTTAATAGTAATCAAGTCACGAATATCTCTTTCAATATAAGTCTGCATATACGCACCATAAAAATCTTCTGGCATCAAGTCTGTATCTGAAATCATCTTAGGCATACTACCACGATAAATACTGTCAAATACTTTTGTTATGGTATCAGTACTATTACTAAACTTATTTTCCGGTAAAAAAGGAATATTACCCCTACCCTCAATCTCGTTGCGACTCATGGAATACATTGACAAAATTCCAACTCTTCCTGCTAACGTTTCGCTTACATTTTTCATCATATAGAACATCTGCGAACCTGTCAAAAAATATTGCCCCGGTTCATTTATATTGTCCACCCTTATCTTAATATAGGAAAGCAATTCCGGCGCATACTGAATCTCATCAATAATCAAAGGACTCTCATATTGTTGTAAAAATAATTCCGGATCAGATTTGGCCAATGCTCTTATATTAGGATAATCTAATGTTACATAATTCATTGTGTTAGCTCTTTTTTTATTTAACTCTTTTAAAAGTGTAGTTTTTCCCACTTGTCTGGCACCGCAAACTAACACAACCGGGAAATGTTCTGCCAAATCTTCTAATCTGCCTTCCATTGCTCGTCTAATATACATAAAGCTCCTCCTTTATACAAATAGTGAGTTGTATTCACTATTTGTATAATAACACAATCTACAAAAATATCAATATATTTTATTCCAATTTACTCTGATAAATCTTTCTCCTATGTTAATATTTCCAAATTCGGTACTTCTATTAAAAATGCACCCCTCTAAACGAGAGATGCATTCGCCTTAATCGTATCTTCAATTATCTTCTGGCATTTCGCCCCAATAAACTTTAACTCTTCCTTTGGAAGCTCATTTGGATAAATCGGTGTGCCGTACTCCAAAATTACATGGGTCTTTTTCATCCTTGGAATGTGATTTTCAAAAATCTCTGCCGAATTGTTGATGGACACTGGAACAATCGGGCAACCGGTCTTAGTCGCTATCTTGAATGAACCTTCTTTAAAAGGAAGCATGGAGAGTTCCTCTCCAGCATTTCTCGTTCCTTCCGGGAAAATGCAGATAGAAACGCCCTGCTTAATATATTCAATGGCCTGCAAAATCGTCTTCATGCCGGCTCTCGGGTCCTTGCGGTCCAAAAACAGGCAGTACAGATAGCGCATCCATACACGAAGAGACGGAACCTTTTCTATGGCGTCCTTAGCCACAAACCCTGTGAGACGTTTGCACTGAACATACATAATTAATATGTCAAAATAACTTCTATGATTTCCCACGAACAATGCTGCTTCCTCCGGAATATTCTCTTTTCCCTTCACTGTAATCTTGACTCCGCCAATCCAGAGAATCACTCGAAAGCCCCACTGTACAATACGCAGGGAACTATAATCTTTGGCTTTTTTGTCTATCTTTCCAATAATCCATTCCACGAAGAATAGAATATAGGAGAACAATAAAAACAACACTAAGAATGTTGCAGCAATTATAAATCTAATCATACATCTACCTCCCGTACAGTCTAGTAGTCATCTTGAGCCCTTCTGCAAGCCCATCAGAAAGTGCTTCACTCCGATACCTCCATGTCCAGTTATTCTCAGCCACGCCCGGAACATTCATGCGTCCTTCTTCCCCAAGACCAAGTAGGTCCTGCATTGGTACAATGGCATATGTAGCAATGGTTCCAAAGCAAGTACGCAGGAAATCCCAGTGAATGCTATTTCCATTGGTGTTCATATAACGGCGTACCTTATCTCTGGAATACTCAGGTGCAGATGCATACCACCCTTGAGTGGTGTTATTATCATGAGTTCCTGTATAGCATACGCAATTGGCTTCCGTAAACTGATGTGGCAAGAAGGAACTTTCATCCTCTGCCTCAAATGCAAACTGGAGAATCTTCATACCCGGGAACCCAAAATGATCACGAAGTTCTATGACTTCCGGAGTAATCGTCCCCAAATCTTCTGCAATAATCGGAAGTCCCTCGCCTAACTCTTTCTCTATGGTTTCAAATAAGGCTTTTCCAGGTGCCTTCACCCATTTCCCATTAATAGCAGTCTTCTCCTCTGCCGGAACCGACCAATAAGACTCCAATCCACGGAAATGGTCGATTCGCACATAATCTGTCAGTTCTAATTGATGGCGCACTCTTGCTATCCACCATTTAAAATGGTTCTTCTCGTGCTCCTTCCAAGCGTATAGCGGATTTCCCCAAAGCTGTCCCGTCTCCGAAAAATAATCCGGTGGAACTCCCGCCACTTCCATTGGATAGCCTTTTGAATCCAACTGGAACAATTTTTGATTGGCCCACACATCTGCACTATCCAGAGATACAAAAAGTGGCATATCTCCGATAATCTGAATTTCTTTTTCATTGGCATATTTCTTCAAGTCTTCCCATTCTTTATGGAAGATAAACTGAACAAAATAGTAATATTCCACTTCTTCTGCGAAGAGTTTGTTCCATTCCGCCTTGCCTTTTTGGGTAACCTTGCGATACTTTTCCTCCCACAGATGCCACTCTTTTCCTCCATGCAGATTCTTTAATACCATGTAGAGTGCATAATCCTTAAGCCAGTAACTCTGTTTCTTTACAAACTGCTTGCATTCTTTCTGTAAATCCTCATCCTGCCCATTTTTATATCGGTAAAAAGCCACCTTTAAAATATTGGTTTTCCACGGTCTCACTTTTTCAAAATCTACTTTATCCTCATCATTTGGTGGGCACGTACTAAGTTCCCACTCCTCCACAAGTCCAAGGGATATCAGATGCTCTGGGCTGATAAGTAAGCTTTGCCCTGCAAATGCAGAATAACTAGAATAAGGAGAATTTCCCACACTTGTAGGAGTAAGCGGCAGAATCTGCCACAGATGTTGTCCTGCTTTTTCCAAAAAATCTATAAAATCATAGGCTGCATTTCCCAAATCACCAATTCCATATGGGGATGGCAAAGATGTTGGATGAAGCAGAATTCCCGATGTACGAGTAAGTTGTTTTGCGTTCATAGTCATGTCCTCTTCCCTATTTGTAACATATAGATTATTATAACGAAGAATAGGAAGAATAGCAATTCTTTTGAATTTCACTTTAAAATTTACTTTTAGCATGTAGAGTGGTATAATATTCGGCAAAGACACAGACTCTGCCCGATTTTTTATTTAGGAGGAAATTGTATAATGAGCAGAAACCTTACCTTATTAACTGATTTGTATGAGCTTACCATGATGCAAGGATATTTTGAACGTGGTGACAGCGAAATTGTTGTGTTCGACATGTTCTTCCGTTCTAATCCAAATCAGAATGGATATTCCATTGCTGCCGGTCTGGAACAAGTTATCGATTATGTCAAAAAATTAAATTTCACATATGATGATGTGGCTTATCTTCGTAGTCTGAAAATATTCAGCGACGATTTTCTACATTATTTAAGCGGATTCCACTTTAGCGGAGACATTTATGCCATTCCGGAAGGAACGGTGGTATTTCCAAAAGAGCCTCTTATAAAAGTGGTGGCACCGATTATGGAAGCACAATTAATTGAAACTGCTATTTTAAATATTATGAATCACCAATCTCTGATTGCCACAAAGGCTGCACGTGTGGTACACGCTGCCGCTGGCGATGGTGTGATGGAATTCGGCCTTAGACGTGCACAGGGTCCTGATGCAGGCCTCTATGGTGCACGTGCTGCCATGATTGGTGGATGTATTGCGACTTCCAACGTTCTTGCCGGAGAACTTTTTGATGTTCCGGTAAGAGGTACTCACGCCCACAGTTGGGTTATGAGCTTCCCGGACGAATACACTGCATTTAAGACATATGCAGATCTTTATCCAAATGCCTGCACACTCCTTGTGGATACCTATGACACTATTAAATCAGGGGTACCAAACGCAATCAAGGTATTTACAGAGATGCGAGAAGCTGGAATCGAGCTTAAAAACTACGGTATTCGTCTTGACAGTGGTGACCTTGCATATCTTTCTAAAAAAGCGCGTAAGATGTTAGACGAGGCAGGATTTGAAACTGCAGTCATCTCCGCTTCCAATGACTTGGATGAACATTTGATTCATTCATTAAAGGTACAGGGAGCCAAGATTACTTCATGGGGTGTAGGTACACACCTGATTACCTCAAAAGACTGTCCATCCTTCGGTGGGGTTTACAAATTAGCAGCGATTAAGCAGGAAGATGGTACATTCGAATCCAAAATTAAGCTTTCTGAAAATACAGAGAAGATTACAAATCCGGGAAATAAGACTATTTACCGTATTTATGACAAAGAAACAGGCAAGATGCGTGCGGATCTTATTTGTTTTGCAGATGAAATATTTGATGAAAATGAAGACCTGATGCTCTTCGATCCAAATGCCACTTGGAAAAAGACTTTGCTGGAAGCAGGTACTTACACCATGCGGGAGCTTTTAAAACCTGTCTTTATCAAAGGCGAATGCTTCTACGAATCTCCATCTGTCATGGAGATTGCAGCATATTGCAAGAAAGAAAAAGACACCCTTTGGGATGAAACCAAACGTCTTGCCAACCCACATCGCGTGTATGTGGATTTATCTCAAAAATTATATGATGAAAAACAACGCTTACTGAATCAAATGAGCGTAGCAAAATAATAAAGGAGTCAGACTCACTATGAAAATTGTTGTATTAGCAGGCGGATTGAGCACTGAGCGAGACGTATCTCTTGCTTCCGGAGCCGGAATCTGCAAAACTTTGAGAGAAAAGGGACATGATGCATTTTTATTAGATGTGTATCTAGGATTCCCTTACGATGCTGATAGATTAGAAGAAGTATTTACCCTTCCAGATGCGGGACTTCAGATTGCAGAAAGCATTAAGACAACAGAGCCGGACCTTGCAGCCATAAAAGCTTCTCGCGAGGATCAGTCCGATTGCTTCGTAGGACCAAATGTCATCGATATCTGTCGTCTTGCAGATATTGTATTTATGGCACTCCACGGAGATGTGGGGGAAAACGGAAAACTTCAGGCCACTTTTGACATCCTTGGCATCAAATACACAGGGCCAAACTATTTAGGAAGCGCCCTTGCCATGGACAAAGGAATCACAAAACAGATTTTTAAAATGTCAGGAGTTCCCACTCCACTTGGAACAGCCCTGAAAAAATCCCAAAAAGATATGCAATTATCAGACCTTGGTCTATCTCTTCCGGTGGTTGTAAAGCCATGCTCCGGAGGCTCCAGCATTGGAGTATATATTGTAGACAATGAAGAGGATTACAGAGGGGCAATCGAAAAATCATTTACATATGAAGATGAAGTTGTCATTGAGCCTTATATCAAAGGCCGAGAATTTGCCTGTGGTATTATTGACGGAAAAGCACTTCCTGTCATTGAAATCATTCCAAAAACAGGTTTCTTTGACTATGCAAACAAATATCAGGCAGGTGCAACTGAGGAAATCTGTCCTGCACAGATTCCTGATGAAGTAGCAGAAAGAATTCAAAAAGCAACGGAATTGGCATTTAAATCTTTAAAATTAGATGTGTATTCCCGCGCAGACTTCTTATGGGACGACAAGAATGAAATCTACTGTCTGGAAGTAAACACCCTTCCTGGTATGACCTCTGCAAGTCTTCTTCCACAAGAAGCAAAAGCAGCAGGCATTGAATACGGTGACCTCTGCGAACTCATTATTCAAAAATCATTAGAACGCTACGATGCATAATTGGAGGATACGTTATGAAACATATGTCCCTCAGAGAGATTACTCTTGCATGCGGTGGAACATACTATGGAAACGACGCCAGTCTTTCTACGGAAGTGACTGGCGTTGCCATTGATAGCCGCAAAATCGAAGATGGGTTTCTCTTCATTCCAATCAAAGGCACCCGTGTGGATGGCCATGACTTTATTCCACAAGTAATGGAAAAAGGAGCTCTTTGTACATTATCTGAAAGAGTACTTCCGAACGCTTGTCATCCATATATTTTGGTAGACTCTTGCGAACAGGCCATGAAAGAGATTGCGCAGCACTATCGCACCTCACTTGATATTAAAGTAGTAGGAATTACAGGCAGTGTAGGGAAAACCAGTACGAAAGAAATGATTGCCTCTGTTCTCTCACAGAAATATAATGTGCTTAAAACGGCTGGCAATTTCAATAATGAAATCGGACTTCCTCTTACAATCTTTAACATCCGTGAAGAACATGAGGTAGCCGTCCTAGAAATGGGAATCAACCACTTTGGTGAAATGCATCGCTTAACAAAGATGGCACAGCCGGATGTCTGTGTGATTACCAATATTGGACTCTGTCACTTAGAATATCTAGGAGACCGAGACGGCATCTTGAAAGCAAAGACAGAAATGTTCGACTATATGCAGCCGAATGCCAAAATCATTTTAAATGGAGATGACGATAAGCTGATTACCGTTGGAGAGGTAAAAGGAAGCCTTCCAAAATTCTTTGGGTTATCCACAGAACATGATGCTTTTGCAACAGATATCCACAGTCTCTCACTGAAAGGTACCCGCTGCACACTCCATCTTGGTGATAACAATTTGGAAACCACCATCCCAATTCCGGGAGAACATATGGTATATAACGCTCTTGCCGGTGCCTTGGTTGGGCAGGAACTGGGGTTAACACCAGATGAAATCAAAGCAGGAATCGAGGCACTGATTCCTGTATCTGGACGAAACAACTTAATTGAGACAGAATCGCTTCTCATTATTGACGATTGCTACAACGCCAACCCTGTTTCCATGAAAGCATCTCTGGACGTGCTTGCTACTGCAGATACGCGAAAGGTTGCCATTATGGGAGATATGTACGAATTGGGTACTGACGAAAAAGAACTCCTTGCCGGATGTGGCAGACACGCTGCCGAGAAGCAAATTGATGTAGTAATCTGTATTGGCCAATTGGCAAAATATATGGCCGAAGGAGCGACTCAGGTTGTAAACGCTATTTCCATGGCCGCGGATTCTGCCGACCAGCAGGATGGCGCTGGTTCGAAGCATGTGACACAATCAGTAGTGTATCACTTTAATACGAAAGCTGACTTCTTCAATGAAGCAGATACTTTACTAAAAAAAGGAGATACCATTCTTGTAAAAGCTTCACACGGAATGGAATTTCCTGAGATTGTAGAACACCTAAAAGACCTGAGTCTTTCATAAAAATAGTTGCAATACCAATGGAAAACATTTACAATGAATGTATTCTTTTAATTTTTTCTAGGAGGAAATTTTATGGTAGATTTTATAACAAATATGAACTCGACAATCAATGGATTTGTCTGGGGACTGCCTATGATGGTATTGATTTTGGGAGTTGGCGTATACTTAAGTATTCGTTGCGGTTTTCCACAATTCCGCCACTTCTTACATATCATGAAGAATACCATTGGCAAAGCTTTCGAAAAGAAAGAAAAAACAGAAGGCTCTGTATCACCCTTTAAGGCTATGTGTACTGCACTTGCTGCTTCCATCGGTACCGGTAATATTGCAGGTGTATCTGGTGCTATTGCGATTGGAGGACCTGGCGCAGTATTCTGGATGTGGGTATCAGCTCTCCTTGGAATGTGCACCAAATTTTCCGAAGTAACATTAGCTATCAAATATCGCGAACGTAACAAAGAAGGAGACTGGGTTGGCGGACCTATGTACTATATTACCAATGGTCTCGGTAAAGGTTGGAAATGGCTTGCTTGCCTATTTGCCACCTTTGGTGCTTTAGCTGCATTTGGAATCGGTAACATGACACAGATTAACACCATTGCCAGTACAATTAATACTGCTATTTCCGGATTTATTCCTACTACGGAATCACAACAAACAGTGATTGCCTGGGTAGTTGCAATCATCTGTGCTCTTATTTGCGCCATTGTTCTTCTCGGTGGAATTCAAAGATTGGCAGATGTTTGCTCCTTATTAGTTCCTGTGATGGCTGTAATCTACATTGTGGCTGCTCTTGCAGTTATCGTTGTAAACGCGTCCTCTATTCCGGAAGCATTTTCAGCAATCTTTGTAGGTGCTTTCAATCCAGCATCTATAGCCGGTGGTCTTGCCGGTGTTGGTATCAAAACAGCACTTACAAAAGGAGTTGGACGTGGTATCTTCTCCAACGAAGCAGGTCTTGGTTCTGCTCCAATCGCACATGCTGCAGCAGACGTTGACCACCCTGTAAAACAAGGTATCTATGGTGTATTTGAAGTTTTCATGGATACAATTGTCGTATGTACCATGACAGCATTGGTTGTTTTACTTGGTGTTGGTGTACAAAACATTGAATATGGTACAGATATTGGTGCAAACTTAACCATTAAAGGTTTTGAATCCGTATTCGGAAGTGGAATCCCTGCCGTAGCAGTAGCAGTCTGTCTTGCTCTGTTTGCACTATCAACCGTACTTACATGGGCTCTTTATGGAAGCCGTTGTGTAGAATACCTATTCGGTTACAAAGCATCTAAAGTATATCAGGTAATCTTCTGCCTGTTTGCTTGTATCGCAGGTACTGTAGAACTTTCACTTGCTTGGGCAATTGCTGACACCTTAAACGGACTTATGGCAATACCAAACTTAATTGCATTGGCGCTCTTAAGTCCTGTAGTAATCAAGCTTTCCAAAGAATACTTTAGTCAAGTAAAAGCAAATAAATAAAGACAATAAAAAATCTCTAGACTAATTTTTGAGGGTCTGTACAGCACCCACATAGTCTAGAGATTTTTATTTATTTTTCTGCCAACACTGCTTTTAAAAATTCCCACACTCTTGCAATAGAGCTGATACTAATCTTCTCATCCGGAGTATGCACATCAAACATATCCGGCCCAATGGAAATGCAATCCAAACCTTCCACCTTAGAAGATAAAATGCCACATTCCAATCCAGCATGAATCACTTCAATCTTCGGTTCCTTTCCATATTGTTCTTTAAAAACTTTCACACAAAGGTCACGAAGTCTAGAATCCCTTGCATAAGGCCAGCCAGGATATTCTCCACGATAACTTGCTGTTCCACCGAGACTTTCTGCAAGTTGTTTTAACTTTCTTGCAAGAAACTGTTTTGCAGATTCCAAGGAACTTCTTATCGAGAAACAAAGGCTTATCTCTGTTTCGTCAATCTTGACTACCCCCATATTAAGTGACGTCTCCACCAAATCCGGTAAATCCATACTCATGGTCTGCACACCATTTGGCATCAAATTCAATGCAGTAATCGCATTCTCTTTGGAACATGCTGAAAGCACCTTGCATTCTACTTCTTCTTGAAACTCGAGCGCCAATGCAATGTCTGGATCTGCAACAGCAAATTCTACTGCAATAGATTGATTAAACTGAACAAGAGCCTCCTGCAATGCATCCACATCTTCTTTATTCACCATTAATTTCGTCACAACATTCTTTGGAATAACGTTATCTTTGACACCACCCACAATGCTCACGATGTCAAAAACAACCTTATCTTTTAGAAACATGAGAAATCTGCCCATCATGGTGTTCCCATTTGCACGTCCTTTATTGATTTCGATTCCCGAATGTCCGCCAAGGAATCCTTGTGTCTTGATTTCACAGATAACACCTTTTTTCACTTTTGTTTCCACCGGAATCACGCAATCTGAACGGAGTCCGCCGGCACATCCCGCCGTAAAAACACCTTCTTCTTCCGAATCAATATTGATTAGTCTTTTCGCTTTGCAACAAGATAAATCAATGTCAGTCGCTCCTAAAAGACCTACTTCCTCGCTTACTGTTAGCACCAGTTCTAAACGCGGATGTGAAATATCCTTTGCATCTAAAAGAGCCAATCCGTAAGCCACTGCAATTCCATCATCTCCGCCCAGCGTTGTTCCATCTGCCGTAAGATAATCTCCGTCTACTATGAGTTTAATCGGCTCTTTTTTCATATCAATTGGACAAGTCGGCACTTTATCGCCAACCATATCCAAATGGCCTTGAATCATAACCGGTTCCACATCTTCGTATCCCTGTGTTGCTTCACCGATGATAATCACATTCCCCAATTTATCTTGTTCACAGTAAAGACCTCTTTCTTTCGCAAAATTCACACAAAAGTCGCTTAACTCTTTTTCATGGTAAGAAATGTGAGGAATGTTGCAAATTTCCTCAAAGAAGCCAAATACCGATGCCGGTTCTAACCCTTGTAACGCTTTCATTCTAGTTCCTCCGATTATAAATTATTCTTTACACACTATTTTCTTATATTCCTTGTCTTTCGTCAATCTTTTTCTCCGAACACAAATCATAAAAAGACTACCTTAGAAAGTAGTCTTTTGTATTCATTCTTTCTCCAAGTGGGAAATAATCTCTCGCTTGTAATTAAGAAACGCCTCTGTTAAATTGAAATCATTCCTCCTCGGCTTCGGTTCCCTTATCACGATCTCTTTCGTAATCGTTCCCGGCTTTCCGGTCAACAGATAAATTCGGTCAGAAAGCAGAACTGCCTCATCAATATCATGTGTCACAAACAATGTAGATAGTTTTATCTTTTCCATTACATCCAAATACCATTCGTGAACCTTAGCTTTTGTAAGCATATCTAAAGCGGAAAATGGTTCATCAAGGAGGGCAACCTTTTCAGAAAACAGATAAGTTCGAAGTAGTGCCGCTCTTTGCTTCATGCCACCGGAAATCTGAGCAGGATACTTTTTTTCTGTTCCCTCTAAACCAAACTCTTCAAAAAAACCAGCCGCTTTTTCTCGCGCTTCTTTCTTTTTCATGCCACGCACAATCAAAGGAAGTGCCACATTGTCCAAAATAGTACGATATGGAAGCAGCAAATCTTTCTGAAGCATATAACTTACCTTGCCTGGTTTCCCTGTAATGTCTTCTCCTTCTAAAAGTACATTTCCCTTATCCGGCATACTAAGCCCAGCTATGATATTAAAAAGCGTGGTTTTTCCACCGCCGCTCACTCCAAGAAGGGAGACAATTTCTCCCTCCTTGAGTTCTATGGATATATCCTTAATAATCTGCTCCTCTTCAAATGATTTCGACACATGGTTTATTTTTAAAACTGTCATGATATCCTGAACCTTTCTTCAATCATTTATGGCAGGTACTCATTAGTAAATGCTGTATTAAGTGGAATTTCGCCTTCTATAAGTTTCTTATCATTTACCCATTTGTAGAAATTATTCCAACGCTCTGCATCAATGTAACCCCAATACTCTGCCTCTGCCTGATACTCTTTCGCCAAATACTTTTGACTTGCAACCACCAATTCCTTATCAAGTTCCGGTGCCACCTTGCAGAGGATATCTGCTGCTTCCTCCGGATTCTCAATAGCAAATTCATATCCCTTGCTAAGCGCTTTCATAAATTTCTTGGCTGTTTCTGGATTATCTTTTAAGAAATCATTATTTGCAATAATAACCGGTGTATAGTAGTCGAATACAGGGTCAATGTCTGCGAATTCAAAATAATCCGTTTCCAAACCCTCTAGTTCAGTCTTCACACCTGCCCATGCATAGAAAATCCAAATGGAATCTACGGATTTTGTTTTCAGGGCAGAAACCTCATCTGTCACTGTACTTGGAATCTGTTTTACCTTTGAAAAATCCCCGCCATCAGCTTCTACAACCTGCTCTAAAGTTGCAAGTTCAATGGAGCCATTCCATGTAGCGTAGCTGTGACCTTCCATTCCCTTCGGTCTATCCATACCTTCACCTGCTCTTGAAATAATTCCAGATGTATTATGTTGGATGACTGCTGCAACTGCCGTAATTGGAAGAGCATCCTCTCCCACTAATGCCGCTGCCATAGAATCCTGAAACGACACCCCAAAATCAGCCTTCCCAGAAGCCACCAGAACTTCCGCTCCACCTTCCGGTGGCTGCTGAATTGCCACCTCTAAACCCGCTTCTTCAAAATAACCTTGTTCTTGTGCCACATATAAACCTGTATGATTTGTATTTGGAGTCCAATCCAGAACAAATGTGATCTGCTCCAAATCTCTACTGTTTGGACTTCCTGTATCATTTTTATCTGCTGCACCTTCACATGCTACTAGTGTAAATGTCAATAACATTGCCATAATTGCTGTAGATATTCTTTTTTTCATATTCTTTTACTCCTTTTCCCACGGCATACATTTCTTCTGCAAAAGCTCTACACCCTTCATTAAAAGTAAACTGATAATGGAAATCAGAAAAATGACTGCAAACATTTTGTCAAAAGAAAATGCCTTTTTTACACGAGTCATATAAACACCAAGGCCTGAAAAACCTCCAAGCCACTCTGAAATCACCGCTCCCACAACTGCATATGATGCAGAAATGCGAAGTCCGCCGAAAAACTGGGACATGGCTCCCGGCATCTTAATATAGCGAAAGATCTGCCATTTCCCTGCTCCCATAGCACGAAGTAGATTCATAGAATCCTGGTCTGCTGACCTGAAACCATTTAACAATCCTACCGTAATTGGAAAAAAAGTCGTAATCACTATGAGGATTACCTTTGGCGTCATCTCATAACCAAACCACAATACCAAGAGTGGCGCAATGGCTACTGTCGGTACCGTCTGTGTAAGTACGATAAGCGGATAGCATGCTTTATATAATGGCTCAAATTGATCCATTAAAACTGCCATGACAAATCCCAGAAGAATTCCCAGTGCCAGGCCTATGAATGCCTCTGTCAATGTAACAGCAGAATGCTCCATAAGGATAGGAAACTCTGATACAAATGCTTTTCCCACCTGTATTGGTGATGGGAGCATAAAGCTATCCACGATCCCAAGGGAGCTGACAGACTGCCAGACTATTAAAATCAATGCAATTGCTGAGCATGACCATATTCTACTTATGATGTTTTGTGACTTTCTTTTCAATGGTTAACACTTCTCCTTCTGGACGATAATTGATTTTTACATAGGCAGATACAGATTCTGCCCCTGCTTTTACTGCCACTTTCTGGCATTCCTTGACGATTTCCATGAGTTCGTCATAATCTCCCTCAACGGATGTTTCACACGGTCCCACATAAAAACTTAGGCCTGTGGATTTGATGTAAGCGATTACTTCATCCACAACACGGATTACTTCTTCATCGCCTTCCACCTTAGGTAACACTTGAATTGCTACACTTGCGTTCATAACGTTCATCTCCTTTTTTATTTGATTTGTTATGAACCTGACTTGTGCTTAGAGTGCAAAAAAACACCTCGGTATCTGTGATACCCAGGTGCTAGAATTTCGATTCATTCCTCAAAATGTACTCTTCCTACGCTGGCATTATCCAGATCAGGTTCTTGGGTTCAAAGTGAATACACTTCGTCTCAGCCGGCTCTATTACCAGCGCCCCTTTTTAATTGTCTTCATCAGTGTACTACTTATAGAAAAGATTGTCAATTCTCAATGATTTTTTTTATTTTACATTCGACTCGAATTATGGTATTATGTGGAAGTATTTTACATGTAAAAGGAAAAGAAAGAGGTTTTATTATGCTACAAACAATTGAAAATATAAATTCTGCTGTTAACAGCTTTGTATGGGGTGTTCCAGCCATGATATGTATTATAGGCGTCGGTCTTGTACTAAGTTGTCGCACAAAGTTTATCCAAATTCGCAAGTTTGGTCACGCTCTTAAGATGACCATTGGGCGCATCTTCAGAAAAACAGAAGCATCGGATGGTGCTATGACACCCTTTCAAGCGGTATGCACTGCACTTGCTGCAACAGTGGGAACCGGAAACATTGCCGGTGTTGCCGGTGCAATTGCAATCGGTGGACCTGGTGCAGTATTTTGGATGTGGATTTCCGCATTACTTGGTATGTGTACAAAATTTTCAGAAGTGACACTGGCTGTACACTTCCGTGAGAAAAACAAACACGGTGATTATGTAGGCGGACCTATGTATTACATAAAGAACGGTTTAGGTAAAAAGTGGATGTGGCTTGCATACCTCTTTGCAGGTTTCGGTGTGGTAACTGTATTCGGAACCGGAAATGCGACTCAGGTAAACACCATTACAACTGCCATTGATTCCGCGCTTTTAAACTATAACATTATTGGTGAATCTGCAATGGCAACTACTAACCTTATTATCGGTATTATTATCGCGTTGCTTGTAGGTGCCGTATTACTTGGAGGTATCAAACGTATTGGAAAAGTAACAGAGAAATTGGTCCCTTTTATGGCTTTACTTTATGTAGTTTTAGCCTTGGGTGTAATTGTGTTAAATATCGAAAATCTCCCTACTGTATTTAAGTCTATTTTTGCCGGAGCATTTAATCCAACAGCCTTTACAGGTGGTGTAATAGGAAGTTTCTTCCTTAGTATGAAAAAAGGGGTTTCAAGAGGTATCTTCTCTAATGAAGCAGGTCTTGGTACAGGTTCCATTGCACATGCTTGTGCTGATACCGAGAAACCTGTTGAACAAGGACTTTTCGGTATTTTCGAAGTATTTGCCGACACCATTATTATCTGTACCTTAACGGCACTTACCATTCTTTGTAGTGGTGTCACCGTAAACTATGGTGTGGATGCAGGTGCAGAGCTTACAATCAGCGGTTTTGTTTCTACTTATGGAAGCTGGGTGTCTATCTTCACCGCGATCGCACTCTGTTGCTTTGCATTTTCAACAATTCTTGGTTGGGGATTATATGGAGCCAGATGTGCCGAATTTGTCTTTGGAGAAAAGATTATCAAACCTTTCATGGTTGCCTATTCCTTGATTGCAATCGTTGGAGCAACTGCTGATTTGGGCTTGATTTGGGGAATTTCTGATACCTGTAATGGACTTATGGCAATTCCTAACTTGATTGCCTTGTTCTTGTTATCAGGCACAGTTGTAAAATTAGTAAAGGAACATTTTAGTAAATAACTTTAACATATCTATAAAGAGTCATAATTGAAAACACCCCGAAAATATATTCAAATGAAGACATCAGTTTTCGCACAGACTTCATTTGAATATATTTCAGGGTGTTTTTTATAATCATACTTTTAAATATTCAATCTGAATACCTCTTTTGACTGTTTACAAATCGGACATTGAAACGCATCCGATAACTTCTCAAAAGGAAACTCTCCATCGTAAACAAAACCACAAATACCACAAACCCATTTTCCCTCTGCGACCTTTTCTTCAGGAATATAAGTTGGGGCATTCTTAGGACTCTTCCCTTTTACCACCTTATGATAATATGTATACGTCATTGGTTCTTCTTCCTTTAACACATCTGCATCAACTACTTCTCCTAAGAATACTGTATGTGTAGCTGTCTCCATCTGATCGATGACCTTGCACACAATGTATCCACAA
>JAZQBW010000002.1:0-3702 GCA_045545895.1 Faecalimonas sp. | reverse complement strand
AGGGGTACATTGACCAATGGCAAAATAGTCCATCAGTTCTTCTTCCGTAGCCCAGTTTTTGTTGTCCACCACCTCACGCTGGAGGATTGGCAACATGGCATATCCGCCGCCAAAGGTCATAACACCGACTTTTGCAAAGGTGAAAAACATATCTAATAATATTTTCATTATAAACAGTTCCTTCCATATCTATATATTGAAATGAATTACAACAATGAGTATATCTCAAGAAATGGAATTTGTAAAATATATCATGACACATATTTGAAAGAAATTTGGGAATATTAGGAAACGTAAAATCTTTTGAAGGGAGAAGAGTGTATGGTAATCATTAACGGAAAGATCTTTCCTATGGAAGGGGAAAATATAGCAAATGGTTTTGTGCGTGTACATGAAAGTAAAATTGCTGCATTGGGAGATATGTCAGACTACCAAAAAATAAAAGGGGAGGAAGTGCTGGATGTCCAGGGTGCATGGGTGTTTCCGGGACTTATTGAGGCGCATGCTCATATTGGAATTACGGAGGAGAAGTGGGGGACTATAGGAGATGATTGCAATGAGGAGACTTTGCCGGTGACACCTACCCTCCGTGCAATCGATGCAATTAATCCGATGGATCCGGCATTTCATGATGCTATCGGGGCAGGGATTACATCAGTCATGGTAGGACCGGGAAGCGCTAATGTGGTTGGAGGTCAGTTCGCCTTTATAAAGACTCAGGGCCGATGCATAGACAACATGATTGTAAAAAGTCCGGCAGCCATGAAAGTAGCCTTTGGAGAGAATCCTAAGACGAATTACGGAAATAAAGACCAGTTGCCTTCCACCAGAATGGGAATAGCGGCGTTGCTACGCAAAACCTTGTATGAGGCAGTACAGTATAAAACAGATAAGGAAAACGGGAATCTTGCCCAGACGGATTTTGAAATGGAACCTTGGATTCCGGTGTTAAACAGGGAAATCCCATTAAAGGCACATGCACACAGGACAGATGATATTCTGACAGCAATACGAATCGCAGAGGAATTTCAGGTAGATATTACAATTGATCATGGGACGGAAAGTCATCTCATTGCAGATGAAGTGAAAGCCTCTGGTTTTCCTGTCATTGTAGGACCGGACCTTACCGCAAGATCAAAAATAGAAGTAAAAAATATGGATTTCAAAACCAACAAAATATTACATGATGCAGGTGTATTGTTCTCTATTACCACTGACCATCCTGTATCACTTATTCAATATTTGCCCCTTTGCGCCGGACTTGCAGTGAAACACGGACTTCCGGTAGAAGAAGGATTAAAAGCCATTACTATCAATGCTGCACGTATCTGCCGAGTGGATGACAGAGTAGGCAGTCTGAAAAAAGGGAAGGATGCAGATATTGCAATTTTTTCGGGGAATCCCTTAGAGGTATTCACTGAGACATTATATACCATTATTGATGGGCAGGTTATTTATAATAAGGAACAGAGCAGGAAAACAATTACGTAAGGCGCGATTGGAAAGCAATGCTTGTCCTTTCGCGCCTATGCCACCTTCTCGAAGTGTTTTTATGTAATTGGAACTTATCTACGCCTCAAAAATACGACGAAGATTTTTAAGTGGAGTCGGTCGTGCAGCTTCCCGACGCAAAGTTTGTTGCTGGCGAATTAAACAGTCCAGTTTTTTGTATCGTTCTTCTTCCTGCCGTTCCTGTGCTTGGAAGAGGAAGTCCATTTCCCTAATCACTGCACCTACAACTACCTGACTAATAGAATCTTCTAATATTTTATTATTTTCTAATAGTGCAATTTGAAGTTCTGTTAGTTTTTTTTCATTTTTCGGTTGTGTTTCTGAATCTACTTTTTTCTTTGTCTTTTCAACAACCGGCTGGTTTGCTACTGCTTCCAGTTTACGAAGTCTTAGAGTGTTTCTTGTTTGAAGCATGTCTGGAATCAAAGATTTTAAATCTTTGAGTAGCATGCCTTGTTCTTTCAGTTCTTTAATACAGTGAAATAACTGTAGATCCTCTTCTGTATAGTATCGATGTCCCATTTCTGTGCGGCCAATGGTTAGGTTTAATTCTTCTTCCCAATATCTTAGGACATGGGTTTCCACACTTACTCTTTTGGCAGCTTCTGAAATCATGTAATGAACTTCGCCCATACAAAATTGCCCCCTATATTATATTTTTATAGTTTTTGTGTCATGTATATCATAACATAGGTTTGCATTATTTTTTACAAAAATCAATCATCAAAGTTCGAGTTAATACAACATTTTTTTAATGTCAGCCTCTTCCATATTACCTTTTGTAACCCAGGTATAACCACTGTCGATATAAGCTTCATTTCCAAGCTCTAACACATTTCTTGCGGCAGCTACCACAGTTGCATAGCCAATACCATATGGATTCTGGAAGATTAGTCCATTGACAGTGCCTTTCTTTAGGAGCTTTAATTGTTCGTCTCCACCATCAAAACCAACGAAAAGTAAATCGTCTCGTTTTAAACTCTTAAACACGTCAGCCACCAGCTGGGTTGTATCTAAATTCGTGGTATAGACTGCTTTTAAATTCGGATTCTTTTCTAAAATATATTTCACAACTTCTTCTTGTGTAATAGAAGCAGGATCAACAGGTTCTTCGCCTTCCGAAAGAAGGGAACTTCTTTCAGTGGCAATCTGAGCAGCCATTGTTTCCAATTCATCCATGTGGTATACATCTACAACAGAGATGTCAGGATAGTTTGCTGTAATCGTGTCAACAAATCCTTTTTCGCGGTCTCTGGCAGTCATAGAGCTGGAATCCTGCACGATAACTGCAACTTCTCCGGTATTCTCCATAAGTCCGGCTAACTGAACTGCGGCAGTGTGAGCCGCTTCTAGGTTGTTGGTAGAAACGTGTGCAGCAATGTCTGCATACTCTGTTCCGGAATCAAAGGTTACAATCGGGATTCCGTTGTCGGCAGCAAGTTCGAACTGACTGTGACAGGCAGTAGTGTCAATGGCAGCAATGCCGATTGCAATTGGATATAGTGCCAATTCTTCGTCCAAAATGTTAATCTGTTCGTCCACATCATCACGGACATCCGGTGCACTAAATGATAGTTTGATTTTATCTTCTCCTTTGTAACCCAGCATACTGTTAATGTCAGCTACGGCCTGTTTGGCACCGTCTTCCACTTCTTTCCAGTAGCTATCATCGGAGTATCTTCCTATAATAGAAATGTAAGAGCCTGGCTCAAGGTTTAGGCCCTCTACATTGCCATAGGCGAAAGGTCTTAATACGTCTAATTTATTTTGATTTTCACGTTCTTCTTTTCCGGTGCTGTTAACGGCTGTGTTGGCCGGATCGTCCTCGTTTGTAGGAGTCTTTGTGCAACCACAGGAAAGAACTGTGATTCCAAGAATCAAGGCAAGTATTTGGAAACTTTTTTTCATAAAATAAATCCTCCATTTATTGTTATAATCTACTATACACCAAAAATCAGAAAAAAGGGAAAAATATTTCTTAAATTTTATGTAATAAATGCTAAGTGTATTGAATTTTGTACAATAAATCTATTGCGTTAAAAAATTAACCAATGTATAATTATTAATGGTTTAGAAAGTACTAATAAATATATTATTTCAATAAAAGGAGGACTTATCCATGGAAAGAAAATGGCATGAGAACTGGGACGGTTTTAAACCAGGACGTTGGAACCGTACCTCAATCAATGT
>JAZQBW010000001.1:0-4282 GCA_045545895.1 Faecalimonas sp. | reverse complement strand
GATTCTCCAATTTGTAGGTTTATGGTCAGATTACTCCGGAGCGTTGTATTTTATGCCGTCACATCCTACGTTGTCATTGGCGTTACTAAACTTTTCATCACTTTCAAAAACAAGTGCCACGATGCAGATGGCAGCCTGTGTTTTACTCTGCATTCCGACAATGCTTTTGTATGCGAAGTTTAGCGATAAATTTACAAACAATCTTCAGATGGGAGGTATCAAGGGATAATGAAATGTGGAAAAAAAGTAGTTTCCATTGGAATTTTGACAGCGCTTGTGATTGGAACAGGAGTTTTGGCAGCAGATAATGGAACCGTCAACATGGAAGATTATTTTACAGCGCAAGGTGCAGATATTACTGTGCAAGAAGAATCAGTTGATATGGTGCTTAACCAAGATACAGCGTCTGTAACCTTTGATAGACCGCTGACATCAGATGGTTTTAGTCTCTCTTTCGCAGGCGTGGAAGGGAATACGCTGGAAAAAGCGGATATTATTTTGACAGATATAAATGATGAGAAAAATAGCATCAAATTGAGTTATATTCGTATGAATGATGATTATACGGCAGTAGCACTGAACGATTCAAAGCGTTCTTATGTTACAAATGGTTCCATGTATCATCAAAACGATGTGGATTTCTATATGACATATAATGCAAAATCCAATGTCATTACGGATTCCTCTACATATACCATTCCTGTTACTACAACACAGGAAGGAAAGGCCTTTGAAGGATTTTCTGAGCAGATGGTTTTCGTTCGGATTGAACTTTATGGAAGCGCAGGAAGTGTGATGTGCCTTAAAGAATTAAACCGTCAAAGACTTGGGACGGAGTATGAGGTTGATAGTGTAGAGCCGATGATTACGATTGTAAATGATGTGACGGAAGCGATGAAGGGTTCAGTGATTTCTTTGCCGACGGCATTTGCATCAGATGTACTTTCGGATAAAGCAACCGTAAAAATGAGTGTAAAAGATCCGGAAGGAAATATTGTAGAGGCAGAAGATGGAACGAAACTTTCTGAAGTGACTCCGGATAAGGTATATCAAATTAAGATTGATGCCTATGGAGAATATCGTATTGAATATCAGGCAACAGATGGAAGAAATACAACTCGTACTGTTTCCAGTCAGATTAAAGTGGTGGATGTTTCGAAACCATCAATCAAACTCTCAGAGGTGCTTCCAACAGAGGCAAAACTTGGTGAAGAATTAGTTCTTCCGGAAGTAACATGCGAAGACAATGTAACAGAGAAAGAAAATATTGTTACATGGGTTACAGTGCAGCATCCGAGTGGAAAAATCAGAGCATGTGGGAATATGTTGAAACTGGAAGAAGAAGGACAGTATCGATTCACATTCCACGCAATGGATAATGAAGGAAATATTCGAAAGACAATACAGAAAATCTATGTAGAAGGGGAATAGCTATGAAAAAGAATCAAAGAATTATTGCATTGTTATTGGCGACCATTCTTGCAGCTGTTTCTCTTGGTGGATGTGGAAATGGTGAAAGTCAAGTGCAGGGCACTGTAAAAGAACAGGAAAAGAAAAATGTGAAGCAAGAACTCACATTTACAGAATATGATTTTATAAAAAAGGGAGCAAGTGATTATGTAATTCTCACATCAGATGCTCCGACGGACAATGAGGCATTTGCAGCAGAAGAATTGCAACTCTTTGTGAAAGAAGCAAGTGGTGCCAAGTTGCCGATTCAAAAAGAAAGTGAATTGACAGCAGAGCAGTTCATCTCAATTGGTGCAACTGAAAAAGCAAAAGCGGCAGGAGTTACCCCAACATACGATACGCTTCTGAATAATGGGTATGTAATTACTACTGTGGAAGATGATTGCTATCTTCAAGGATATAGTGACATTGGTACACGAAATTCTGTATATGAATTTCTATCATTATGTTTTGATTTTGAATGTTATGCAGCAGACGAAATCTGTATGGTGGAAACAAAGGATTTGAAACTTCCGTTATTTGAAATTTCGGAAAAACCGTCTTTTGATTGGCGAGAAGCCAATAATGGAGATATCATTCGTAACGAAACTGCAACGTGCCGTATGCGTTTTAATATCAATGAAGAAATCTATATTACAGGACATCAGACTCATAACTCTATGGAACTCATTGATCCATATGTATATGATTTTACTTCAGAAGAGTACAAAGGATGGTTCTCAGAGCAAAAAGCAACCAATCCACTTTTAAGTGTTGACAATGCAAGACCGGCTCAGCTTTGTTACTCTAACACAGATATGGAGAAGGAATATATCAAGAATCTTTTAGTAGATTTGGAAGATGCCAAGGCACCTGTATATCTACTTGGTATGGAAGATAATGTACAGTGGTGTACCTGCGAAAAGTGTGAAGCTAGTAAAGAAACATATGGTACAAATGCAGCTGTTATGATTAAATTTGCAAATCGTGTACAGGATGCAGTGAATGAATGGTGTGCAAATACACGTCCGGACGAAGAACCGATTAAACTTATTTTCTTTGCATATTATGAAACGGTTGTACCACCGGTAACTTATGATGAGGCGACTAAAACTTATAAGCCGATGGATCAAAGTGTAGTATTGCATCCAGATTTGGGTATTTTCTATGCACCGATTGGGGCAACCTATGCATACTCATTTACGGATGAGAGAAATGCAGAGACGAAAAAGCAGATTGAAGGTTGGGGTGCATTAACAGATAACATTTATGCTTGGACATATTCGCTGCATACGTTCAATGCGTTTATCTTACATGACACATTTGAAGTGATGCAGGATAATTATAAGTTTTTGCTTAAAAATGGTACAACGGCCATTTTAGACCAGACAGACCATTATCAAAAGACTGGGAACTCTGGTTGGAGCCGTGCAAAAGCTTATGTGATGTCGAAATTGCAGTGGAATGCGAATCTAAATATGGAAGAACTCTTGGATGACTTCTTTGCAAACTATTTTGGCAAAGCAGGGGATACCATGCAGGCACTCTTTAATGAAGAACGCGAATGGTTGATTCACGTATACAAGGATTTAGGCGCAAGCGGAAAGATTTCAGATGACTTAAATGCACCGGAATATTGGTCTTATCCAATGCTTGTAGATGCGTTAGAGCAGATTGAACAAGCATATGAAGATATTGCGGAATATAAAGAATCCAATCCGGAACGTTATGAACTTTTGTATGATCGAATTTTGCTTGAAAGCATACAATACAGGTATTTGCTGATTTGCAACTATGGTACGAAGTACGATGAAGCAGAACTGCTTAATATGAAGAATTCATTTAAGACAGACTTCGAACGATTGAATATTACATCTTATTCAGAAAATAACGATATCGCAGCCCTTTGGGCAAACTGGGGTATTAAATAAATCAGAGGGAGGAATAATATATGAAAAAACATGCAATGGTAAAAAGAATCTTAAGTGCTTTTTTGGCGATTGTACTTGTTGTAGGTATGATTACTGTCTCTGAACCGAATGATGTGAAGGCATCAACATACAATGAAGTGGTATTTTCTTTTGGAGAGTGGGCAGGAAATATCCCAATATTTACAGCAGAGATTGTAGAGGGCCCAAATAAAGGAGGAAATTTTGGAACCGTTTATGGAGACTGGGCAACAAATTTCCAATTTGATAACGATATAGCAGGGGGAGCATCATACGAGTATGCGCCATGTAGTATGTCTAGTGGGCTCTATGTGAATGGATTTGATCCGACCAATATGACATCTTATGAGATTCCGGCAGGAAGCATAGGAGCTCCGCTCGAAGTAGGTAGGACACCAATTAAAGTGGTAAAAACAATTCGGATGACAAAGACAAATGGTGAATGGAACACAGAAGTGATAGAGCCAGAATCATCTGCAGTGGAAGTAGAACTTGGATTAGACTGGGTATCTGGAGGAACAGTGGCATTTACCACAGATCTTGGGAACAACGCATTGAACGAAATCTATGGTTCAGTTCCAGACGCAACAGGAAGTATTTATGTGGATGGGAATGAATGTCAGATTGCCTACGCGTTGTCAAATGGACAGCTTGTAATCTGGAGTTTACCAACAGAAGCGGCATCTGCAAATAAGATGGAGATACGCGAAGGAATGACCCTTACCTTTGAGGGAAAAGATAGGCCACTTGTAGTAAAAAATACATTAAAGTTTAAAAAATCAGGAAATACGTGGATTGTAGATGATGGCTCTGCGCCAACATCAGTGGAAGTGGAACTTGGGTTAGACTGGGTATCTGGAGGAACAGTGGCACTTACCACAGAT